>JAFDAP010000199.1 GCA_019313765.1 Deltaproteobacteria bacterium
GATCGCATTGGAAAGGGATGATATTTCGCTGGCACGTTCGGCTTTTGGCGCCCATACAACGATATCAAGGTCAGGTGCCATTACAGGCATAAACCGCGGGTCGTTTTGAATCATTTTAAAGAGTTTTTTCGCCGCATTTCGTGATCCGGCCAGATCACCGGCAAACGTGCCGTTCGGGACCAGGGGTAGCAACCTTTGCGTTGCCCAAAGCGCGACCGCCGATGCCCCGGGTCTTGAGCATTCAAGACTGATTTCGCCCAAATGCAGTTCCTTTGAACTAAAATAAGTATAAGGAGAATCGTGTTTATAAAATCTCCCCACGCCCGGGTCTTTATAAAGGACGCACCCGCAGCCATATGGTTGAAGCCCGTGTTTATGGGGATCCACAACAATGGAATCCACCTCATGAATGAACTCAAAAGCGGAGAGCGTTTCCGGATCAAGGTTCTCCGCCAGCTTAAAAAATCCACCATACGCGGCGTCAGCATGAATACGAAAATCGTACCGTGACCGAAGCTTGAGAATCTCGGGCAGAGGATCCACTGAACCGGTTGCAGTGGTTCCCATGGTGACTACGACAGTGCCCACAGTGCCGTTGTCAAGCCCTGTCTCGAGGGCATCCATATCCATACGCGCCCGGCTGTCGCATGGGACCGGTTCAAACTCAAGCCCCAAGACCCCGCAGATTCGTTCGTGGGTATAGTGTGCATGCTCTGAGGCGACTACTTTCTTGCCAGGCGCGAGGTTTCCTGATACCCAGAGGGCCTCTAAGTTGGCCATGGTACCGCCGCTGCAAAGATGGCCCAGGTGAGTTTCCCAGCCGAACATTCTGGCAATTTCAGCAACCGCCTCCTTTTCCATGGAAGAGCTTGCCCGCCCTCCGTCCAGGGCGTGATTATTAGGGTTGATCCACATGGCCAGGGCATAGGCCAGCCTGGCAACAGGATGGGGAGGTTTCAACATTTGCCCAGCATACATGGGATGGGGATAGGGAAAATTGTCCTGCATCCGCTCTGCAACTTCCATCATTATTTTTTGTATCGCCCCTATATCTACGTTAGGACTGTATTCGGGTAGCCCTTTAAACCCTTCATCCAACCGGTCAAGTGCATCTTTCAGCAAGCCCGGACTTTCCTTTTCTATAAACAACTTTTAGCCCTCATCAACTGCTTCAAAAATATTCTTTTCGTCATTCACTCTTTCGCCTTTGAACTTTTTGTGCTTTTTCCTATGCATTTTGAAGGTCTATTGTATTTTGTCAACCAAATAATCCACGAGAGGACCTTCGCTACTAATTTAAAGCACACATAAATGATTTTCTCTACCTCAAAGGGACAGATGCGGTCACTTTGGGAAGAGAGCTTCTCAATCATTTTGGCGGTCCCAGGGGACTTATAGATATGTTTGTTAATATAGTTTATCTTCAATATTTTATAAGATAAACTATAATTTAAAGAAATATTCTTGACAATTCCATCCCTGTATTATAAATTAACCCTGCTTAAAAACCTGTGGCACTATTAAATTTGATAACCTCGTAAAAAGTCTCGAAATCGTCATGCCGGACTTGATCCGGCATCCAGAACGCACTGAATTTACTGGATTCCGGCTTGGCCATCATCTCGGACTCCGATCCGGGACGGAATGACGGAAAAGAGAACATCTCGATTTTTTACGAGTCCATCAAATTTGACGTTTTCGTAAAAAGCCCAAATTACACACCCTCCGAGGAGGCCAAAGGAGCGTAAAAGCGGGAACGGGGAGATATACAGCATGTCCAAGATAGATTTGGAGACACTGCAATCACACTTATGGGAGTCTGCCAATATCCTCAGGGGGAGCATTGATGCCTCAGATTACAAGAACTACATATTCGGTTTGTTATTCCTGAAAAGACTCTGTGATGTTTTCGACGAAGAAAGCGAAAAGCTTAAAAAAGAGAAGCATGTAGACCTGAAAGACCCGGATAATTACAGTTTCTATGTCCCTGAAAAGGCCCACTGGTCATATTTGAAGACACTGACACAGAATCTTGGTGAAGCCATAAATAAAGCCAATGACGCCCTGGAAGAAGCCAATCCGGAAATGCTTGAAGATGTACTCTCCACTGTGGATTTCAATGACAAAGACCGTCTGCCCGACGTTACCCTGGCCGCATTGATTGCACATTTCTCAAGCATTCAACTCGCCAACAGGGATCTGGAAAACCCGGACATCTTAGGTGACGCCTATGAATATCTCATCGCTCAATTTGCCGACGATGCAGGCAAGAAGGGGGGGGAATTTTACACACCAAAAGAGGTGGTGACCCTCCTTGTAGAGATCTTGGATCCTAAGGAAAAAATGCGCATCTGTGATCCTACCTGTGGGTCAGGGGGCATGCTCGTCCAGTCTGTCTATCACCTTAGAGAGGGCGGGCAGAACCCAAAAAACATCTCTATCTTCGGACAGGAGAGAAATGTAGGTACCTGGGCCATTTGTAAAATGAATATGTTACTCCATGAATTGCTGAGCGCCAGGCTGGAAAAAGGAGATACCCTGAGATCACCCAAACTTACGGTGGAACAAGGGCAGCTCATGGCATTCGATATTGTGATTGCCAATCCACCCTTTTCTCTTAAAAACTGGGGTTACGAGGAGGCCCAGCATGACCCATATCGACGCTTCCGGTTCGGTATCCCTCCCAAAGGTTATGGGGATTATGCCTTTGTACAGCATATGATCGCGACCCTGAACCGCAAAGGCCGGGCCGGAGTCGTGCTTCCTCACGGTGTCTTATTCCGCGGAGGGGCTGAGGGAAAGATAAGAAGAGGATTTTTAGAGGAGGACCTGTTAGAGGCGGTTATTGGGCTTCCAAGCAACCTGTTTTTCGGGGCCAGCATCCCTGCCTGTCTTTTTATTGTTAATAAGAGTAAACCCAAAGTGCGCAAAGGCAAGGTTTTCTTTCTTTATGGGGCCAATGATTATTTAGAAGGAAAAAACCAGAATAAGCTTAGGAGGGAAGATATTGAGAAGGTTGTCAATGCGTACAGGGAGTACAAGGTAATCGAAAAATATTGTAGGCCGGTATCTTTAGATGAGATTCGCGGCAATGACTATAATCTGAACATTACCAGATATATCGATATCACCGAAGAGGAAGAGCCTATCGACGTTCAGGCGGTTCTCAAGGAATTAAAAGAGGTGAAAAAGGAGCGTTCCAATGTGGAGAGAAAGATGACCCGGCATTTAAAGGAATTGGGATTTCAGGTTTAAGCATGGATACAGCGATGTCGCAGAAAACATTTAGGGATTTATTCCTCGAAAATATTCTCAATTTCCTCTGGCGCCAGTGGTCTGCCTTGGGGGTGTTAGGTGAGGCTTGGACTCATGATCCATGGGTTCTCGATCCGGAGCCCATGCTTCTCTTTACCCTGCAAATGGGCCGTTATGAACCAAGGATCTTTGATGAAGTGATGGATTGGCTTGTTGTCAACGGGTCATGGATTGATATACAGCGACTGCGTGGAATCTTGCGAGAAAAAGATGAAACAACTAAGAACGTAACGGGTACGGTGGCAGCGTTTCTCATGAAAGAGGGTAATGAGAGGAAATGGAAAAATTTAGCTCAATTCTGTGCGTCTCAACTGCCCGAAAGTTTTGGTAACGGCCAACCTCTTTTTCGTGAAAAGGATGGCAAGCCACATCCCATTTCCAATAACCCGGACCCGAACTTTCTCTCTTATGGATTTAATCGACCTCCACTAAAGGTGCGCAGAATGACACGGCAGGTTCCGATTACCTCTCACAATACCCTTCGTTTTTTATTAAGGGCGCTTTTTGGCCTGGGCTCAAGAGCGGAATGCCTGGTTTACCTGCTGACACATGATGGTGGTCACCCTTCTGAGGTGGCCAAGGCGATCGGCATCTCAGTCCGGGCAACCCAGGACGCACTTATCGAACTCTCCAGGTCGGGTCTTGTGCTTACCCGTGTATTGGGTAAACGTAAGATCGAATACTGGATATCTCACGAGAGATGGTGGGAGTTTTTATCCAGGGCAAGTATTACGGAAATCGAGAAACCCATATGGGTAAACTGGATTGCTCTTTTTTCCGCACTTTCTAAGGTTTGGATTGCATTAAGTGAAATCGACAAAGAAGGGACATCCGATTATATGAGAAGTTCAAAACTCAGGGATTCCCTTGAACTGGTTGGTAATGAATTCGCAAAAAGCGGTCTTGATATTCCAGCTATTCCAGGAACGGATATTAGACCGGAAATGTATGAAAAGGCATTTGAAGCCTTCATTATCAAGGTCTTTGGGGCAAGGTAATGGTGGAACAGGTAAGCAGCTTAAAAACTGGAGTGAAATATAAGGAGACGCCTGTTGGCAAGATTCCGGTGGATTGGGAGGTAGTACCTTTATCAACAATATCAGGCATCAATATGGGTCAACCCCCTTCAGCCAAGGACTGTAATGAACAGCAAGATGGCCTTCCTTTTTACCAGGGCAACGCTGAATTTGGACAGAAATATCCAAGTCCAAAGAAATGGTGCAAAAGGCCAAAAAAAACCGCGGAACAGGGAGATATATTGATAAGTGTTCGTGCGCCAGTTGGAGATATAAATATTGCTCCACATAAATGTTGTATTGGAAGGGGAATAGCAGCAGTG
>JAFDAP010000200.1 GCA_019313765.1 Deltaproteobacteria bacterium
TTGCCTTATTGAAATTCCAAATATCAAATCCCAAATATCAAACAAATTCCAATGACCAAAATTCGAAAATCCAAACAATGTCTTGTCCTGGAAGGTTTTGGTCATTGAATGTTGAAATTTGAGATTTATTTGTAATTTGGTGCTTGTAATTTGTATTTTTAGACACAAAAATCCAAGGCAGAGCCATCTATCTCTGACCCCCGCGTAGCGGGATCTTCGACGGTCCCTGAGGACCAGGTTTTAAAAGCCGAATAAATTCGGGGGAGACAAATTAATGAGGCATTTTATGAATTCCTTTGGTTATGGCACGACAGCAAATTGTGGGTGGAGGGCAGACCCGCCTGCCGTCCTGCGGGCAGGGCCCCCACACTATTTAGGCCCGGATGTCAGTTTTTGAAAATCGTGAATCGTAAATCGTCAATCGTCAATCAAAAGGGGAGCAAACCCATTGGAAACCATAATCACCGATCTTTTGTGCATTGGGGCCGGATTAGCAGGGGAACGGGTTGCCATTGAGGCCGGTTCCGCCGGCTTTAAGACCGTCTGCCTGAGTATCGTGCCTCCAAGGCGCTCCCATTCATCTGCGGCCCAGGGCGGCATGCAGGCGTCCTTAGGTAACTGTATAATGGGAGACGGGGACAACCCTGACGTCCATTTCGAGGATACCGTAAAAGGCTCTGACTGGGGGTGCGACCAGGAGGTGGCCCGGCTTTTTGTGGAAACCGCACCAATAGCCGTACACGAGATGGCCTTCTGGGGCATTCCATGGAACCGGGTAGTGCCCGGAAAATCCACCTATTTTAAAGGCGGAAAACAATATGAAAAGGTGGAAGCCAGGGAAAAAGAAGGAATGATAACCGCCAGGTCCTTTGGAGGGACAGCCAAATGGAGGACATGTTACACCTCTGACGGGACAGGCCATACCCTGCTTTACACCATGGACAACAAGGTGGTGGAGTTGGGGATCACGGTCCACGATCGGATAGAGGCAATTTCACTTATTCATGACGGCGAGACCTGTACAGGTGCAGTGGCCAGGTGTCTGAAAACAGGAGAGTTGAGGGTCTATTTAGCCAAGGCCACCCTTATTGCCACGGGGGGCTATGGCCGGATCTACAGCGAGACCACCAATGCGGTGATCAATGACGGGGGCGGAGCCATTATTGCCCTTGATACCGGCATCGTTCCCATAGGAAACCCGGAGGCCATCCAGTTTCATCCCACGGGCATCGTTCCCACACACATCCTGGTAACCGAGGGCTGCCGGGGCGATGGGGGCACGCTTTTAGATGTGAATGAGAAAAGGTTTATGAACGAGTACGAACCTGAAAAAGCAGAACTCGCTTCCCGAGACGTAGTATCCCGCTGGATGACCCACCATATTCAAAAAGGCCTGGGGGTGAAAAGCGATTACGGAGACCACCTGTGGCTGGATATCCGGCACCTTGGTGAAAAGCACATCAAGACCAAGCTCAGGGAAGTGGAAGAGATCTGCAATAATTTTTTAGGTATCGATCCCATTACCCAGTTGATCCCGGTGCGGCCGGCCCAGCATTATACCATGGCGGGCGTGAGGACAAACAAGGATGGCGCGGCTTACGGACTCAAAGGGCTTTTTTCCGCGGGCGAGGCGGCCTGCTGGGACCTCCACGGCTTTAACCGCCTTGGAGGCAATTCCTTAGCCGAGACAGTTGTGGCCGGAAAAATCGTAGGCGAAAAGATCGTCGAATTTCTTAAAAGTTACGAGGTCCGGTATGATACCGCCGTTATCAATGATTCAGTGGCCAGAGACCGGGAACGCATCGATCATTTGATCTCGGGCAAAGACGGAAATGAAAACGCGTTTGAGATCCGCAATGCCATGCAGGATGAGCTCATGGACAGGGTGGGCATCTTCAGAAACGGTGACGACCTCCAAAAGGCCGTTGATAACCTTCAGGAGATTTATGCGCGGTCCCAGAAAGTAGGTCTTCATTCAAACGGTACAGGCGTCAATCCCGAACTGACAATAGCACTCAAGATTCAAGGTATGGTGAGGCTGGCCCTGTGTGTGGCCTACGGGGCGCTTAAAAGAACCGAGAGCAGGGGGTGCCATGCCCGGAACGACTATGAAGCCAGGAATGACCGCGACTGGCTGAACCGGACCTTAGCCACATGGAAGGAGGGAGACGACCTTCCCACCCTGAACTACGAGTCGGTATCAAAGACCATGGAACTCCCGCCGGGCGAACGGGGATACGGCGCAACAAAGATCATCAGCACTGAGGGAAAAACCATAGAGGGAGAACCAGAAACCGTAATGGGAGATTAGAATGGGCAGAAGACTCAAGTTCAACATATTCCGATATAATCCGCAGGACACGGATTCCAGGCCTCACACCGATACCTTCAGCCTTGAAGAGACGGACAGTATGACCCTATTCATTGCCCTGACTAAGATCCGGGAAGAGCATGACCCTTCTCTTCAGTTTGATTTTTGCTGCCGGGCAGGCATATGCGGGTCATGCGCCATGGTGATCAATGGTAGACCCGGTCTGGCCTGCAAGACCCTGACTAAGGAACTGCCGGATGAAATTACCCTCATGCCCCTTCCGGTGTTTAAATTGATAGGAGACCTGTCCGTGGATACGGGCACCTGGTTCCGGGCAACGAATGAAAAAATCGGTTCCTGGATTCACACGAACGCCGAATATGATCCCGACGCCCACGAAGAAAAGATGGACAACGCCTTGGCCGAAGAAATCTATGAATTAGAACGCTGCGTGGAGTGCGGGTGCTGTGTGGCCGCATGCGGCACGGCCAATATGCGGGAGGATTTCCTGGGAGCCGTTGCCGTGAATCGCATTGCCAGGTTTATGTTGGACCCCAGGGACAAACGCAAGGACAGGGATTACTTTGAGGTCATAGGAACCGATGAGGGCATCTTCGGGTGCATGGGACTCCTGGCCTGCGAGGATGTCTGCCCAAAAGAACTCCCCCTTCAGGATCAACTGGGAATCATCCGTCGCAAGATGGGCTGGACCGCCGTAAAACAGCTGTTCCGCCTGAAGTAGAAAAGGCCTTCCGCCCGCCGTTATGCGGGCAGACCCGTTAGCCATATCATGATGCACCTTTCAGTTCAGTGGTGCCCTTTTTGAATCTTCGCACAAGCCGGATCATCAGAAAGGTCTGGAGCCCGGACAGGACCACAAAATACCCCAGCCACACGGGTATCCCGGCCCATCGTGGATAGGCTTTTCCCCAAGCCCAGAAGTCCAGGGCAAGAATAAAGACAGCAAGCATCAGGTAGAGATACGGATCCGAGAGCCACCCCGGCATCCGCATATGAAGTGATCCTTCGCGCCACAGCACGACCCAGAGTGTGCCTAAATAAACGGAGAATGTCACGGCCATGACCGGGACAACCGGCAGGAACCCCCAGGATGGTATGATCTTGAGATAGCAAAGGATCATCAACCCCTCCCCCGAAAGGATTGACAATATGGCAGGGAGGGCCCGAATCCTCTTTAGGTACAGGCCGAATATGACCGTGGGGAACAGAACCGCAAGCCCTGTAAAGGTCTGGGTCGCTATCTGAAGGATGGTGGCGGGTGGCTTGTACGCAAGGGCAAGCCCCGCAAGGCTCAGGATAATGACAAAGATCCTGCCTGCCGCATTTCCCTTTACATGCCTGCTCGTAAGGATGGGGACAATGTCCCTTGTGAAGATGGAGCTGAGGGTGAGGAGCTGGGAGTCCATGGTGGACATAAGCGCGGCAAGACCGCAGGCAATGACAAGGGCGGACATTATATCACCCGAGACTAAGGTTATCACCATTGGGAGAATCCGGTCGGCCTGTTTACCCACAAGATCCGGAAAGGACAGATGCCCTAAGACGCCAACCGCAATGGGCATAAAAAATATGAGAGTGCAGACCAGGGGATAGAAGATCATCATAAGGGAAATGCTCCTTTCATTCTTAGCTGAAAAAAACCGCTGGAAAAGCTGGGGGAACATGGGATCACAGAAAAACCAGAGCATGATAAAGCTGAACCATATGGCAATGGTGTATTTTCCCGAGGCCCCTGGCCTGGAGAACAGGTCTGGATTAATGGCCAGTACCTTCTGATTGGCAGCCACAAACCCACCGTGATACTTGGCAACCAGGATCAAAGATATTGCCATCAAAACGGCCATAAGCAGACCCTGGAAAAGATCGGTCCAGGCCACCGCCCGCATGCCGCCCCTCAGGGTATAGAGTACAATAATTCCGGTTACCAAAAGACACCCCGTAAAGTACGGAAGACCCACGAGGGCTTCCAGCGCATACCCGGCGGCCATGGGCTGCAGGGCCAGATATGGCACGGTGAAGACGATCATGACCAATGCAAAGATAAAGGACAGAAGGGGATTGTCATATGTCACCCGGATCATCTCCGGAGGTGTCACAACGCCCCGTTCCCTTCCCACGCGCCAGATCTTTCTCCCTAATATCCAGAACGTGAGGGCCATGAAGCCTGTACCAAAGCCCATTATAGGGAAAAAGGCATACCCGTCCCTGTACCCGGCCCCGGATGTCCCAAAGACCGTGAACGCGGAAAAATTCGTCGCAACCATAGTGCCGAGCAGCACAAGGGTCCCCAGCTTCCTGTCGGCCAGGAAGTA
>JAFDAP010000201.1 GCA_019313765.1 Deltaproteobacteria bacterium
ACATCTTCTGAACCCCAATGGTCTATGGTCTCGGCAGTACTATTGTTCATAAGCATGGGATAGGCGCAGACCGAGCCTGTCTTACCGAGTTCTTCTGTAATGAGTATGGTGTTCAAGTTGGTCGTCCCCACACCGCCGTATTCCTTTGGTATGTTAAGGCCCAGCATGCGGGCCTTTGCAAACTTCATGAGCAAATCATCGGGATAGTCATCCTTCTCGATAATGCCATCCATGATGGGTAAAATCTCTTTTTCGCAAAAATCCTTAGCCGCCTTGACCATCATCTTGCTTTCAGGTGATAATTTAAAATCCATCTTTTTCTCCTTTCTTTTCTAAGGTTTTACCCCATTATCCTTACAAATCCTTCTTAATCGGCAATATCATCTTCGATATACATACCCTAACAGACTTCTTAGAAAAAACAATGCTCCATTATGTCGAAAAGACTGCGGAACAGTGGCTTGGTCCCCTGATTCCGGATCTTCCCGATTTTAGCACCGTGATTGATGACCTTCGGCCAAGGATCGCACTGCTCGTTGTCATGGAGTCTTGAGTGTCAAGGTATCAAGCCCTCCGACCTCACCTGCAAACCTCCGGTTGCAGAAAACGCATAATATAACGGCACAAAGGAGATACGTTCTTCAGCTAATTCCCTATAGGGACCTGTAGAAAAAACAATTCCCTTCGGACAGTTCTGATAGGTCTTTAAAAAGATGTGCAGGCTTTTAAGCCTTCCGGAAGGTCCGCTTTTTACCTCAACCGGATAGATTTTTCCGTCAATAATGGCCAGATAATCAACTTCCGCTGAACTGCTTTTTGCTTGTCTTGACCAGTAATGAAGTCTGCCATTTTGGGACAAAAGCATCTCCTGGCCGACAAATTGCTCTGCCATACCGCCTTTATAAATATTGAGTAATTCCGCCTTTTGGTATTCGACATCTATGGGCATCCCTGTAAGATAACGCATTAAACCTATATCCACCATAAGGCCTTTGAATACTTTATCGGAAGATGAAGCGCCAAGGGGCAGGCCCGAAGGGTCCGTAGAAGGGATCTTTGCAATAATCCTTGCCATAGCAAGCAGATCAAATGCTCTTTTTAAGGTCGGGTTTGAAAAGCCCGTAGCAAGCCTTGAATACTTTATCTGCTGTCCCACGTTTTGTGATATGGATGTTATTACTGAGTTCAAACAATCTTTGTTGACCTGCGGACGGTATTTTGCGAAATCCATCCGATATGTTTCACAGATCTCGGTCTGAACCTCAAATGCCTCCTGCATAGATCCTGATTCTACATAAGAGAGGACACTTTCCGGCATTCCGCCAATAAAAAAATACCGCCTTAGTTCTTCACACAAAAACTCATGTACTGACTCTGAAACTGCTTTTGGGGGTTCAAGAAGGCTTCCGGCTGCTTCGTTATGACCGATTGCCAAAAGATATTCAATAAAGCAAAGGGGATACAGTTGGAAGAACTGTATCCTTCCGACAGGGAATGAGATGTCTTTCATGGCAAATTCAAGGAGAGAACCGGCCGCAATCACATGCAGATCAGGCATCTCCTCATACAAGTAACGAAGGGCGGTAACCGCCCTTGGACACGCCTGAATTTCATCGATAAAAAGCAAGGTTTTCCCGGGTTGAATTTTCTGCCTGAGGAGGATTTCCAGGTCCGCGATGATCTGCTTCGCGTCTAATTTACCGCTAAATATGCGGTGCAGCTCAGGGTTTCGTTCCAGGTCAGCCAATACGAATATATCGAACTGGCTCTCCCCAAAAGACCGGATGGAATAGGTCTTGCCAACCTGCCTGGCGCCACGGACTATAAGAGGTTTTCGTCTCTTACGGTGTTTCCATTGTAATAATTCTTGATCGATGAAGCGTTTCATGTAGTAAATTATCCTTTAATAATAAGCACGCCGAGCGGTTAGCTATTAACGATTAAGAACCTGACCGCGAAAGTCGACAATATGATGAAATTCACCGGTGAATTTAAAAAGACAAGGGTATTATAAAGGAACAAGTTTAAAAAAGAAAGGTTTATTTGTAAATACGCCTGAATTGCTAATCCAGCTCTTTTTTTACCATACGTTTTTATTGCTGACTACGATTAATAGATGAATTGAGAAGCTTAAAGGTGTGGGATATTTTCATGATATCTTAATGTCATGGAGCCTGGTGGAGATACTGGCAAGATACCTCAGGTTTCAAATCCCATGATCTTTATGGTGTATTATTCTCTTATCGCCGTTTTGACTGAGGCTGTGATCTATAGGAGGTATCTCAAGTGGACATAATAGGATGAATCGGCATGTTATGGGTTCAATTCATAGAAACTGAAAACTTAAGGGCGTTCCGCTTCCCCACACAGTTTTTTATCCTCGCTATCGGGAAGCCACCATACTCCTTTATGGCTAAAGCCAGTTGTCATCCTTATACCTCAAAATTTGATTACATTTTGGTCATAAGAGAGATGATTAGGCTAATTATGCTGACGAATAAAGTTATGATTGATGCTATGACTGCGAACGATACCAAAATGGAATTCCTCACCTCCATTGAGTCAGAAACATAGAAATTCTGAGTCCAATGACCAGCCATAATCTTATACTTACGCCCAGCAAGCCCATGATATCCTGCATACTGAACTCCACCTGAAACCCTAGGAATAATCAGAATATGATTACCAGGTACTTCAGGAAGAAAGAGTTTTGGGACTTTTTCATAATATCCATCGTCCTTATTGCCTAACTCAGGCATATCGAAATACCAATTCCGAGCCGGTTCAGTATCAGGAAGGGTGTTTGGATAATTTATGAAGTATGGCAGATTTTGGATTTTAGGGATTTTCTCTTCGTAGAGATTTTTAAAATAGATTTTCATCCCTATTCTTTTACCGACCGGCAACACACGATTTAATAGGAGTACTCTTAATAATAGGCTGTGAGTGTAAATCTTGGCATTTATGAGAAGGGTAGAATTGTTGATTTCCTGTTCTGAATGAAATACTGTTCCTCGTATTTTCTTGTAACCTTTAAGGCGGTCTATGATACTCATTTTCCTTTACCCGCATACCCTAACCGTTTAGTGGACTTTTTCCACATGTTTAATCCATTATAGCCTTTGTAAATGCATCAATTGCATCTGCATAAAACTCAATATTGATTTTGGTTGCCATATCATCTGAAAGCTCAAATAATTGTTTCCTTGATGATATCGGCATCAATACTGTTGCGGCTCCTTTTTCCACAGCCAGTTCGGCAACGGCAACCGGATTTGGCACCATTTCAACGGAACCTCCAAGGTTTAAAGCACCAACTATGATGAGCCCGCCTTTTACGCTTCGTTCAATCAAACCTCCGCAAAGCGCAATAATTACAGCCAACCCAAGCCCTTGCCCTGAACTGTCAATATCCATGGACCGTAGCTGGATCGAAAATTCATGGCTGCGAGGATCACGATCCCCAACCAGTTCCTTTGCCCTTACATAAAGATTTTGTTCCCCATAGCGCACGCTTTCCCGAAAGGCCGGGGGCACTGGCGTGTTAAGTATTTTTACACCACTACCTGGACCAACCGTAGCCTCGATTCGATAAAGCGCCGGAGATGCTTCTTGGCCACCTGGGCTAATAGCCCATATTTGGCCTGGAGGAAGCGGATCAGTATCAATCAATTCGTCACTGTGAAGTTCAGGGGTCGAAACAAACTGCTCCACGCCATCCACACCCATTAAATAGCTGAAATGGGTGTTCCTGAATTCGGTTTTCAGACACCGTTTCTGCTGCTCTTTAACCCGGCGGCGAGCCTCCAATGCTATCCGAACAATCGATTCCAGATCTTCATCGGGGATCGGCATCTCTGGATCAGGAAATATGAGTTTAATCAGTCCACTGACGGTTTTGTTCACCGCTTCAATGTCACGGCCACTGAGGGCTCCTCCCCAATTTACACGGCCTTGTAAAACAGGCAGCCGACTTCCAGTCCGGAGCTTATTCAAGCATTCTGACAAGAAATCGCTGACAAGGCCAAAATGATTGGTAAGATTTTCGGGATTTAGCTTAGGAAAATCCCAACCGGGAGCATAAGAGTGAATGCGGTCCATGAACGCGGTATCGTTTCGCATTGCAACAGGTAGCGGACTGAGTAAGTGCCCGATTCTCTGTTGTTGCTCAACGTCAACATCAAAATTTCCAACCATTACGATGCCACCGAAAGCTCGAATCGGTTCTTTACCTCTGGAAAATTCACCAGAGGCCATATAGCCTTTCATAATATTTACGCCATCCTTCTTGTCGAAAGATATCCCTGAAATCTCATCAAAACACACCACATCGTAATGGCAAACAAGACCTCGTTGACCATTCGCCATATTGACAAACATTTTTGCCACAGTGGCTTTGCCTCCTGACACTAAATGAGAATAAGGGGATATTTGCTGATAAATATGACTCTTCCCGGTTCCTCTTGGGCCAAGCTCAACCATATTGAAATTATTTTCAATAAAGGGGACCATACGAAGCAACGCTACCATCCGGGCACGTTCGGAGAGCGTTTCCGGTTCCAGTCCAACGGAACGAATTAGAAATTTTTTCCATTCATCAGTGGTGAATTGACTCCGCCCTCGATCCAAAACGGAAAGAACA
>JAFDAP010000202.1 GCA_019313765.1 Deltaproteobacteria bacterium
ATGCAAATCGCTGACAATAATCGCGTTCATTTTGGATAGGGGTGATGGATTCAATCGATGATAAAATTGCTCGTCCTTATATATACTTGTTTAGCCCAGATGACAGAAGAGGGGACAGGCAAATAATACAGAAGAGGGGACAGGCAAATAATTGTTAAGGGGCCAGCAACAGCTCAATGGCAGGAGTGGCAGTACTCCACTTTTCATGGCGTCAATGCTTTAGCCCCCGATCTTTTCAAGTGTACCTGGAGGGCCATGAGAGCGGCAGGTGTGACCCCGGAGATACGGGATGCCTGGCCCAGGGAGATGGGCCTCACCCTTGTCAGTTTTTCCCTCACCTCGGTCGTGAGCCCGTGGATGGTCTGGTAATCCATGTCATCAGGCAGCCTGACACCTTCCATGCGTTTCAGTTTTTCCACCTGGCGCTCCTGGCGGTCAATATACCCCGCATACTTGATCCGTGTCTCAATTTCTTCGGCCACCTGCTCTTCTGTTTTTGAAAGTTCGGCATCAAATACATGGAGATGCTCAAACAATATCTCTGGTCTTTTCAGTAATTGCTCCAGAGACGTGCTGGTCTTGATGGGCGACGTGCCTAATTCTTTCAAATGATCCTGAACCCCTGGTTCCGGTTTCAATTTGATCCCCTTTAAACGAACAAACAGTTCTTCCACTGCATCCCTTTTTTTGCAAAACCGGCCATACACTTCACGAGACACCAGGCCCAGCCTGTACCCTATGTCCCTGAGCCTGAAATCGGCATTGTCCTCTCTCAGAAGGAGTCTATGCTCTGCTCTGGAGGTGAACATGCGGTAGGGCTCTTTGGTCCCCTTGGTGACCAAGTCGTCTATGAGCACACCCGTGTATGCCTGTGATCTCTCAAGGATCAGGGGTTCTTCCCCCCTGATCTTCAGGACCGCATTGATCGCGGCTAACATTCCCTGGGCCGCTGCCTCTTCATAGCCGGAGGTCCCGTTGATCTGGCCTGCGTGATAAAGCCCCTCCACTAATTTGGTCTCCTGGGTGGGTTTGAGCTGCACCGGATCAATATAATCATATTCAATGGCATACCCCGGTCTTAGAATCTCGGCCTTTTTAAGCCCCTCAATGGAGCGGACCATCCTTATCTGGATATCAATGGGCAGGCTTGTGGGAATTCCGTTGGGATAGACCTCGCACGTATCCAGACCCTCGGGCTCCAAGAAAACCTGGTGCCGTTCTTTCTCGGCAAAACGGACGATCTTGTCCTCGATGGAGGGGCAGTAACGCGCACCCACCCCCTCGATGATCCCGCTGAAAAGGGGTGAGCGATCCAGTCCTTCTCCTATAATTTCGTGGGTCTTCCTGTTTGTGTAGGTGACATAACAGGACACCTGGGGCAAGGGAATTTCCGTGGTAGTAAAGGAAAAGGGCCTGGGGTTTTTATCGCCCGATTGTTCTTCGAGTCCGTTATAATCAATAGTTCTCCCGTTAAGCCTTGGCGTGGTCCCTGTCTTGAGCCTGCCTAATTCAAAGCCCAGTTCCTCCAACTGCCTCGATAGATGCTCGGACGGAGGGTCCCCCATGCGGCCTGCAGGAAAATGATCCAGGCCGATATGGATCAGGCCCCTCATAAAGGTGCCGTTGGTCAGGATCACAGCCTTTCCTAAAAACTTCTCATGGATCTGGCTTTCAATACCGAAGACCTTGCCCTTTTTCACCAGAAGCCTGTCAACCATGGCCTGCCTCATATCCAGGTTTGGTTGGGCCTCTAAGACAGATTTCATACGTTTTCGGTAAAGATCCATGTCGTTTTGAGACCTGGACCCCTGGACGGCCAGACCTTTTCTTGTATTGAGACGCCTGAACTGGATACCGGTCTGGTCCGTGTTTTTGGCCATCTCCCCGCCCAAGGCGTCAATCTCCTTGACAAGGTGCCCCTTGGCCAGACCGCCGATGGCGGGATTACAGCTCATTGCGGCAATATGATCCAGGTTGATGGTCAGAAGCAGGGTCGGGTGCCCCATTCGCGCGGCGGCTAAGGCCGCCTCGCACCCCGCGTGGCCTGCCCCGACCACGATCACATCATATTTTTTGTCATAGGTAGACATTGGTAAGCTTGATTTTTTCTGAAGCGGCAACTGGTTAAAGCCTTAATAGAAGCTCACATGTGTTTTTTTGACAGGATTAACACGATAGACTGGATAAATTTTATCTTGTAAATCAAAAGGCATATCCTGTTTAAAAAACAATTATGGTAATTTATCGATTTGAAAACTTAGCTATTTTCTTTGAAGAAATCAGATATCGCTGATTCGAGTAAGCACTATTTGAATACCAGACTGCCCTCTGGAGGACAGGTCTAATGACGAAAGTTTATTCTTTATCATTTATTTTTGAATTCATAATTTCTTGTTCGATATTCTGCGGTTCAAAACTGGTAAATACTTTTGCAACAAAGGATTTAAAAAAGGATGTACTGGATATAAAAATCTTGTTTATCCTGTACATCCTGTCTAAGGGCACTTTTTATTGAGGTGAACGATTACAAACCGTTGGGGAAGGCATACTTAAAGCTGCCGCCAGGGGCTAAAACGGATTCTGGACCATAACGGTCTGTTCCCTGCCCGGCCCCACCGAGATGATAAACGCGGGGACTCCCGTTATTTCCTCAATGGCCTTTACATATTCCCTTGCCCGGGACGGCAACTGGCCCAACTCCCTGGCCCCGGTTATGTCTTCCTGCCATCCCTGCAGTTCCTCATATACGGGCTTGCACCGGGCCATTTTTTTCAGACTTGCGGGCCTGCTGTTGATCCGTTCGCCGTCCAGTTCATACCCGACACAGATTTTCAGGGTTTCCAGGCCAGTCAGGACATCCAGTTTTGTAACGGCAAAACTGTTGAGGCCGTTCAGGCGCGCCGAGTCCCTGACCACTGCAAGATCCAGCCACCCGCAACGACGCCTGCGACCCGTGGTGGCACCGAATTCTACTCCCCTCTCCTGAATGTAATCACCGGTCTCATCCGTGAGTTCCGTAACAAACGGCCCGGCACCGACCCTGGTGGTATATGCCTTTACAATACCAAGGACATGGTGCAACTGGTTCGGACCGATGCCCGCGCCTGCGCACACATTACCCGCAACGGGGTTGGATGAAGTTACAAACGGATAGGTACCGTGGTCAATGTCCAAATGCGTGCCCTGGGCCCCTTCGAAAAGGATTTTTCTATTGGAGTTCACTGCCTGCTCCAATTCCAAAGAAACATCGGTAATAAAGGGCTTGAGCTCTTCCGCCATGCCCAAGTATTGATCTATAACCGCCTGCACATCCAGGGGTTCGGCGTTCAGGAATTTGGTGAGATAGAAATTCTTTTCCTCGAGATTGGCCGTGATTTTTTCCTTCAGGGTATCCGGTTCTGTAAAATCCACGGCCCTCACCCCTGTTCGCGCCACCTTGTCTTCATAGCATGGACCGATTCCACGCCCGGTCGTCCCGATTTTGGTCTTGCCCTTGGCTACCTCCCGGGCCAGATCAACGGCCTTGTGATAGGGCATGATTATATGGGCCTTTTCACTCAAAGAGAGTCTTTTCGGGCTTATCTCCGTCCCCAACTCCCCGAGGTCTCTGATCTCTTCCAGAAGCACTTCCGGGTCAACCACGAGACCGTTTCCTATGAGGCATTTCTTGTCCTCATAGAGGATGCCTGAAGGAATGATGTGGCAAATGAACTGTTTTCCATCCACCACAAGGGTATGTCCCGCATTGTTTCCCCCCTGAAACCTGACAACCAGGTCCGCCTTCGCCGTCAAAAGGTCAACCACCTTGCCCTTTCCTTCGTCACCCCACTGGGTTCCCACTACAACGACATTTGACATAATTTCACTCCTAATTAAACGTCTCGGAAATTCTACAACTTATTGAAATTATAGATATTTACTGAGGCTTGGTAATCTTGCCTCACACATGGAATAATGGAAGGGTGGAATGATGGAATGTTGGTTTTCAAAGGAATTGAATTATTTATAAATATTCTGCCTTCATCGTCAAGATCATTGTCAAGATGGATTTTATCAATAACCCACTTCTCCAGTTTTCCAAAGCCCACTATTCCATTATTCCAGTATTCCAACATTCCAATTAGGGCGAAGCCCCTAAGCTCAATCTATATTTTGCAGCCATGCGGCCCGCTCCTTTTTGCAAAGCTTTTTGTAATCCGAAAGCACCGGTCATGTCAATAGCTTTCACCCATCGATTCACTTTGTGGTAACCATTCACGGATTCAAAGGTTCAAAGCAACCCTGAACCTCTGAACGCCTACGAAAGATAATCCAATACCATGAACCCAGAACCTGTGAACGGTGTTTTTGAAAGACATCAGATTCATGGACAAATCCCTATGCAAACAGAATTGAAGATTTGGGTGAGAGGGTCAGTAAAAGTTGGCCAATACGGGCTGGTGTATTTCCACTCCAAAGTACTTGTAATAGGGGTCACATTTTGAAAGGAGCATGAAGGTTATCTTATCCTTCAAATACCCTTTTTCCTCTTCTAAAGTATCAAAATTCCCCCCGCCTTTGGAGATAATCCCATCTGCACGGCTGACTAAATCGTTTACTTCGTTCGAACATCTTTTCAGGATAGTGCCGGGCAGAGGACCG
>JAFDAP010000203.1 GCA_019313765.1 Deltaproteobacteria bacterium
GTCCAGGTCAGTCATAAGTTTCTGAAAACACTGGATTCCGGCTTGGCCGTCATCCCGGACCCCGATCCGGGACGGAATGACAAAAAGTGATGTTTTTTGGCTTTTTATGAGTGCATCAACCTTGTTTGTTCATTTGAAGCAGAATCTTGTTTATCCTGTAATCCTGTCTAAAGATCTTTTAACTCCTTTAACTGATTCATATATTGCATCCTCACCCCGTTAAACAACCCTATGGTCTCAGGGTCTGCATAATCAGGGTAGGTCCACTCAAGCGTCCCGAAACTCTTTCGTTTATAGACCAGCGTCAGGTCCGCATAAATCCCTTTTGACAAATAGATCCTATGCACGTAGTTCTTTCCCGTAGCCAGGACCAGCCTTTCAGGGGAAATATATCCGGGATCAATGTTGACGAGCCTGTTTCCATCCCGAAGATATCTCCGCTCAACCTCGTTTGTCTTAAGCTTTATATCGGCAAGGTGGTCGGCCTGAATCAGTTTCTCGAAAGAGACAAAGCGGCGGTGTAACGGCCAGCCCATTTCCCTGGCATAATATTTTGTACGCTCAAAGAAGAGTTCGGGACTGTTCCAGTCTACTTGCCCAAATATATTCGAGATTTCACCGATGACCTTATCAATAAGCCCTTTCTCAGGCGAGAACAGGCTTGCAACAAGCTTAACAGGATCCGGTTCGCGTGGATTACTCATACCCGGCAATCTGCTCCTGATTGATTATTGACTATTGAAGATTGACGATTTATGGAATAAACCCACAATTTTGATGGACTTATAAAAAGTCTTTTTTACCTGTCATTTCGAGCACTACGCTTCGCTCAGCATAAACTCCGCGAGAAATCTTGAACGTGTAACGCATTGAAAACATAAGATTTCCCCCGGAGCCTGCCCTGAGCGTAAAGACTAAGATTCCTCGCTTCGCTCGGAATGACAGAAGCGAAGGGGTCGAAATGACACATTCACTAAGTTCGACATTTTACGAAATCATCAATATTCAGTCTTCAATATTCAATATTCAATATTCAATATTCAATCCCCCACGGCCTTTTTCAATTCCTCTGCGCTTACGGTGGAGGTCCCGACCTCGCCCACCACGATACCGGCGGCAAAATTTGAAAGGGCCGCAGCAGACTTGAGATCCAGGCCGGAAGCCAGTGCTAAAGAAAAGGTGCCTATGACCGTGTCCCCTGCTCCGGTCACGTCAAAGACCTTTTTGGCAACGGTCGGTATGTGCGTTATCTCTCCTCCGTTCTCAAAGAGCGTAACTCCGTCTTTGCCCTGGGTGATCAGCACGGAACGGCAATTCAGCTCATCGAGCATCATTTTTCCTGCCTGCGTCAGGGTAGCTTCATCAATGATCTCAAAACCGCAATAGGTGCCTGCCTCATGATGGTTGGGGGTAATCACGTCAACCTCGTGATAATACTCGAAATTGCCCGTTTTGGGATCCACTGCAATAATTATCGATCCTTCTGAGGCCGGCCGGACCAGGTCCCTCAACCCTTTCATGAGCGGGGCGGAAATAACACCCTTGCCATAGTCTGAAATTACGATGGCATCAATGGTATCAAGGTTCTTCCCAATAAAACCCAGAATTTTTTCTATGCTTTCGGGCCCTATATTCTTTTTGCTTTCCCGGTCAAAGCGGACGACCTGCTGGTTGTGTGCCACAATCCTTGTCTTTATGCTCGTGGGACGGCCCGGCTCCACCACCATGCCATCGGTCTTCAATCCCATCTGATCGACCTTATTCAGAATTTGCCTGCCGGTGCGGTCATCTCCGATTACACCGCATAGGACGGGCCGCGCACCAAGGGTCGCCATGTTGTATATTACGTTCGAGGCTCCCCCTAAAGTTTTTGTCTCGTGCTCAACCTCCACGACAGGGACCGGCGCTTCGGGGGAAATCCGGGAAACATCACCCCAGATGTACTCATCCATAATGATATCGCCAATGACAATTACCCTTGCCCGCGGGAACCTGTCAATATTTTCTTTCAGGAGGCTTCTATCATAATTATAGTCGATTTTCTGCATCATTTCCCCAACAGGATTCCTTTTTAACTCTTAATAGTCGGATTGATCATGTGAAATTTTATATCATTGAGATTTTCTATTGTCCACATAAATGGACTCAACATAGGAGGCTGTCCGAAATGCTGTTGAATTAAGGGCTGTCTTATTTTCTGCTGCATACAATCGTAGGGCGGGCCACTGCGCTCGCCTTTTAGGCCTGACTGACTGTGCATATTTCTTTGGAATTCCTCTTGTCGGAAAATGGGCACTGATCTTTTGTATGCTCCTTGGCAGGTTGGAGATCTAAACCGTGATCGTATTAATTGCCCCTGCATTCTGGCGCAAGTGATAAGGACGGTTTCAAGTCGCAATTTTTTCTTGATGCATGACGTGAAATGGTTTAAATTATATTACTCTTGTCCAAAATAGGTTTTGGTTTTGGACAGCGCTTTGCGTCAAAAATCTTCTCAAAACATTTGACGGATAAAGTCCCCCTTTTCTAAAGGGGGATTTAGGGGGATTTTCCCCGCCATGCTGGATAATACAAAATCCCCCCCGACCCCCCTTTACAAAGGGGGGTGATTATGCCTTTAACTTGTAATATTGGCTTTTAGACAGCAGTGAGATGAACTATTACATGTTTTTCCCGGCAATAAACCCACAAAATGGAGGTGCGGGATGAAAAGTAACTTAAAATGGATCGTTTGTATAACGGTTATTGTCGGTCTGGTTGCCTTACCATTGCTCATGGCAACGCCTGCCTCTGCGGACAAGCTCTCTGATACGATCCAGCAGGCCGTCGGAGATGGAAAGATTGATAAGAAGGCCGAACCCGGTTTCTTAGGTATTCCGGGGGCCCCCGGTGTTAACTATATCCTGGGATTTCTATGGGCCATATGGGTCGGGTGGATCTTTTCCACCGTAGGCGCCTTTGGCGGTATTATGGCCGGGGTGGGCCACATAACCATTTTCGGCCTGGGCGACTATGCCAAGGACTTTGGCAAAGGTTACCCGCTCAACAAGCTTGTCACCGACTCCATCCGGGTCTCCAACCAGTGGCTGGTCGGGCTGAGCGGCCTGATCTCCAGCACAAACTACTACCGCATGGGCCGGCTCGTGGCCCCTTTGGGCATGTGTCTTGCGATCGGCGGGGTGGGCGGTTCCTGGCTTATCCCCGACCTGACCGCAGGGAAGATCAGCCTCAAGGCATATATCGGCTACTTTGGAATAGCAGTTCTCGCACTGGGTATTATTCTTTTCCGCGAAACCACGGCCGCCGGCCAGGCCAAGAGGAAGAAGGCCAAGGAGGCCGCGGCCGCTTTTGAAAAACAGTCCAAAGAGGGCGGCGACACAAAGCAGGGTGTAAAGGTCCTTGAGGGAAGCTGGGTCATGATGTTCATTGCATTAGGCGTTGTAGTGGCCAGCGCCCTGTGGGCCAACTTAGCCGGGGGCGCAAAGTGGGTGGCCTATTTATTGGCCCTTGTAGGCTGGGGGCTGACCTTTTTTGTTGGAACGATCCGCTTTACATTCTTCGGGGTTGAGTTCAAGTTCAAGGCATTTGTCCCCATGTTAGGCGGCATCTTTATAGCTGCCTTAGCCTCTTTTCTGGGTGTGGGGGGCGGCTTCCTTTACGTTCCTTTCCTGACCTCCGTGGCGGGCCTCCCCATGTTCTTAGTGGCAGGTACAAGCGGGCTGGTAGTTCTGGTGGGAATGATCGTTTCTATTTTCAGCTATATGGTGGGCAAGGGTGTGCCCGTACAATGGGGCTTTATCGGGGCCGAGCTTTTGGGCATTTTTGTCGGCTCCATGATCGGACCGCGTACATCAAAGTATATCCCGGATATCTGGCTCAAGAGGCTCTTCGTGGTCCTTGCCTTCTACGTGGGCATTCGTTACATAACAAAAGGATTTTTGGGATACAGTATCGTTCCACCCTTTTGATTGCCCGGCCCCGACGCAAAAGTTCCCGATCCGGTCAAAGCGGATCGGGAATTTCTTTATTGACGAGCCAGTTTCAAAATGTTCAATTTTGTTCGAGAGCAAGGAAGGCGAAAATTTTAACCACAGGAATACATTAAGTATTTCGAGGATTAAAATTTGAGCCTGACGCAGATATTGGGCAAAAGGGAGCGTTTTGAAATTGGCTCTGAGGTTTCACCGAAATGGACTTTTTTACATGGCTAATGGAATTGGTGGATGCCTTTCTGATTGCTCCTTACCGCTGGCCTCAAGACCCTGTTTTGGGCTGGTGGCTGGGCACCTTCATCCTGGCCTTGTGGTCCACCATCTTAGGTGAAATCACCTTGGCCATAGCCTTCCGGGCCAACAGATCTCATGTTAAGGAAACTACCCGGGAAATGACCGAATACCACGACCGGTCCATGAATGCACTCAAAGCCGGCGATAAGGGGGCCTACAGGGCGATCAATAAACTGGCCAACGAGGCATTCGGCAAAACCTTTTTCTTACAGATCGCCATGGCATCAGCTTCCCTGTGGCCGGTCGCATGTGCCCTGGGATGGATGCAGACCCGCTTTTCCAATATCCGCTTTCCCCTCCCTTTTGATATGCCGCTGCTTGGCGAAACCGCAGGCTATCCATTT
>JAFDAP010000204.1 GCA_019313765.1 Deltaproteobacteria bacterium
TCCAACTTTCCGTCTCTCAACATACGCCTGAGCTTTTCACGGGTGGAACGGCTCTCTAACTTATCCACTTTGACAACTTCTAATATTTTTTCCTTTTCCTCTTCTTCTTTCTCTCGAATCTCCGCCTTCTTTTTCGGGAGAAGCAGGTCAAGGAGTCTTTCCTCGGCCAGTTCACGGGCCCTGGACTTAACGCCCGCCTCTTCCTTTTTCTTGGCCATGCTCACGGCCAATTCGGTGAGGTCTCTGACCATGGATTCCACATCCCGTCCCACGTATCCCACCTCGGTGAATTTGGTTGCCTCCACCTTTGAGAAAGGCGAGTTGGCGAGCCGGGCCAGGCGCCTGGCAATCTCTGTTTTTCCGACCCCCGTGGGTCCGATCATGATGATGTTTTTAGGAGCGATCTCATCCCTTAGGTCAGGGGGAACCTGCTGCCGGCGCCACCTGTTTCTCAGGGCAATGGCCACTGAACGCTTGGCCTCGTCCTGCCCGATGATATACTTGTCCAGCTCACAGACTATTTCTTTCGGTGTCAGAACTTTGTTAAAAAAGTCTTTTTCTACCTCAGCCTCTTTCATGCTAAACTTCTACCCCCTTTTCGAGTTCATGTATGACCACTTCATCGTTTGTATAAACACAGATAGAAGCGGCAATTTTCATTGCTTCACGGGCAACGGCCGTGGCGTCTAAATCGGAATGTTCCACCAAGGCCCGCGCCGCGGCTAATGCAAAGGAGCCTCCTGATCCTATTGCGGCCACTGATTCGTCCGGTTCTATAACGTCCCCGGTGCCGGAGATGATGAGGGTGTGCTCTTTATCCATGGTAAGGAGCAGCGCTTCCAGCCTTCGAAGGATCTTGTCGGTTCTCCAATCCTTGGCCAATTCAACCGCGGCTTTGATGAGGTTCCCATTATAGGTTTCCAACTTCTCTTCCAACCGTTCGAACAGGTTAAAGGCGTCGGCCGCTGCGCCTGCAAATCCAACTAACACCTTGTCTTCATACATGTAGCGGACCTTTTTGGCCTTGTGCTTCATAATTGTGTCGCCGAGACTCACCTGCCCGTCGCCTGCCATAACGGCCCTGCCGTTTTTCCTGACAGAAAGAACCGTGGTGGCCCGTATCTTCTTGAAAGTATTTTGACGCATGTTACGTATTTCCTTTTTTATCTTGTCCTGTATCTTCTCTCACTCGTCCCCTCGTCCCTTCTCTTCACTTACTCCTCGGATGTGCCTTATCATAAACCTCCATGAGCCTGTCAAGGCTCACATGCGTGTATTTCTGCGTAGTTGAAAGACTTGCATGTCCCAACAGCTCCTGCACCGATCGAAGATCAGCACCCCCATCCAGAAGATGCGTGGCAAAAGTATGCCTCATGGAATGCGGGCTGATTTCGGAGGTCAACCCGCTCTCTATGGCATAGCGTTTGATGATCCTGCCGATGCTTCTCGCAGAAAGACGGCCCCCGCGAGAATTGATAAATAGAGGCCCGTCCTTGGAAATATCTCCGACCTTTTTCCTGAGGTATTGAACCGCATCCAAGTAGTTTCTAACGGCCTTAAGTGCAGTTCTGCCAATGGGCACGATACGTTCCTTGTTTCCCTTGCCTATGACCCTTACCAGATGCTCTTCAAAATCAATACCGGATGTGTTCAGGGCCTCTAGTTCGCTCACACGGATACCGCAGGAATATAGAACTTCCAAAATCGCCAGGTCCCTCAGCCCGAGGGGTTTCTCTCGATCAGGTCTTTCAAGGAGCCTGAAAACGTCATCTACGGGGAGATAGACGGGGATATATTTTTCCAGCTTGGGAGTCGCAATATCGGCCGCAGGATTTGACTGAATCAGGCCGCTTCTTTCTAAGAAAAGCAAAAAAGAGCGAACCGTTGAAAGTTTGCGGGCAATGGTCGTGCGCGTCAAACGTCCGTAAAGGCTCCCCAAATATGCCCTGATGGCCGTGGCGTCTATCGCCTCTATCTCAAGACCGGTTTCCCTCTTCCATGAAGATTTATTTCTTGAACCTAAGAATTCCGAAAACTGCTTAAGGTCAATATGGTAGTTTTTGATCGTATGCGGGGAATACCCCTTCTGATCTTTCAAGTAGTTGATAAATGTCTCTATATAATCGTAAAGTGACACAACGCGCCAGCCCGATATCCGTCTTCCCCAATTTTTCCTTGAAAATTTATTAGTTTACCATTTTTATGAAAATTGGCAATTAAAAAATGTCCTCGAACATTCTTGTCTTGACTTTGATTTATTTGTTGATGTATTTTTCATGATTTGGTTTATTGTTTGTCTCACCCTTAAACTATAGGAAAATCATTGATGCTTCCAGCAGTTCACTTGAGAATGTTGGACCTTAATATCCTGGATTTTCCAATAGTTATATCAATAAAAATTTTAGCACAGGAAAGGGTTAAAGTATGGAAAAAAAAGCCGAACAGTTGAGAAATGTCGCTCTTGTGGCCCACGGGGGCTCGGGGAAGACTTCCCTGGCGGAAGCAATGCTATTTTGCGGCAAGGCCACAACAAGGCTTGGTAGAGTAGACGATGGTACCTCAACCCTGGATTTTGAACCGGAAGAAATAAAGAGAAAAATTACCATCAGCACTGCTTTTCACCACTTGGACTGGAAAAAACACGTTATAAACCTCATAGACACGCCGGGGGACGACAATTTTCTTTCCGATACCAAATGTTCACTTCAGGCTGCAGACGGTGTGGTTGTGGTCATTGACGCCACATCAGGGGTAAAGGTGGGGACGGAAAAGGTCTGGGCCTTTGCGGAAGAGCAGCATCTCCCTAAAATGATCTTCATCAACAAGATTGACAGGGAAAGGTCGGATTTTTTCAAAGCCGTTGAAGAGACTGCCAAGACTTTCGAGATAAAGCCCACACCCTTATTTCTGCCCATTGGCGCAGAGGACAAATTTACAGGGATCGTGGACCTGATAAGAATGAAGGCATACCTTTACGGCAGAGACGGAAGCGGTGAATTCGAGATCGCCGAGATCCCCGCTGATATGGAGGATGTTGTCAGCGAGTGGCGCGAAAAAATGATTGAGAACATCGTCGAAGTCAGCGACGAACTCATGGAAAAATATTTAGAAGGAGCAGAGCTTTCCGTTGCCGAGATCGAAGAAACACTTACGCAGGGCATCAAATCCGGGATGGTGTTCCCCATGCTCTGCGGCTCTGCTGTCTTGAATATGGGCGTTTTCCAGTTGATGGACCTGATCGTCCAGGCTTTCCCTTCTCCCCTTGAAATGGAGTCCAGGAAAGGGACCAGACCCGGCAGTGAAGACGTGGTGGAAAGGCCTGCCTCAGAGGACGCGCCTTTTTCAGCGCTTGTCTTTAAGAGCGTCGCGGACCCCTTTGCTGGCAAGCTGACCTTGTTAAGGGTCTTTTCAGGCACTATTGAATCGGACTCAACCCTTTATAACGCCAACAAGGAGGCCAAGGAAAAATTCGGGCAGCTTCTTATCATGGAAGGGAAGAAGCAGACGTCCGTGGAGACGGCGGGTCCCGGTGACATAGTGGCCGTTGCCAAGTTAAAAGAAACGGCCACAGGAGACACCCTTTGCTCGGGAAATGATCCCGTCATTTACGAACCTGCCAAACCGCTCCCCTCAGCCATATCCTATGCAGTCGGGGCAAAAGTAAAGGGTAGCGAGGACAAGGTTTTTACCTCTTTGGGCAAACTGCTTGAAGAAGACCCCTCCCTCAAATTGGAGCGGGACCAGGCCACATCCGAAATTATCTTGTCCGGCAGGGGCCAGATACACCTGGAAGCCACATGCGAAAAGCTGAATCGCAAATTCGGAGTGGAGGCAAACCTGAGCCTGGTCAAGGTGCCTTACAGAGAAACCATCAAGAAATCCGTTAACAAGGTTATTTACCGCCACAAAAAACAGACCGGCGGCCGGGGACAATTTGCCGAGGTGCACTTTGACGTTTCCCCGTTGGAGAAGGATAAGGGTTTTGAGTTCGAAGAGGCCCTGTCAGGCATGAACGTGCCGCGCAATTTCGTGCCTGCTGTGGAAAAGGGCCTTAACGAGTCGCTTCAGGGCGGGATACTTGCCGGCTATCCTGTCGTGGACATGAAGGTTCGTTTCTTTGACGGCAAATCCCACGACGTGGATTCTTCGGAAATGGCGTTCAAGATTGCAGCCAGCATGTGTCTTAAAAAGGCCATTCAAGACGCAAGCCCCACACTGCTTGAGCCCATCATGAAGATGGAGATCACGGTCCCCGAGGATGCCATGGGAGATGTGATGGGCGACCTGAACGGCCGGCGTGGAAGGGTTTCCGGCATGGACAGCCAGGGAAGATACCAGGTTATCAAGGCCGAGGTCCCCATGGCAGAGGTCCTCCAGTATGCGCTGGATCTTAATTCAATAACCGGCGGCCGTGGTTCCTTTATCATGGAGCACTCACATTACGAAGAGGTCCCTGCCCAGTTAGCGGAAAAAATAATCGCAGCTTCCAAAGAAGAGTAAAGATCCGGGTCCAGAGGGCCCGGCTTTGGGTTAGCCCCATAGGGGCTTTGCTTTGTTGGAGTTTTTATTGACTTATTGAAATTCCAAATATCAAATCCCAAATATCAAAAAAATTCCAATGACCAAA
>JAFDAP010000205.1 GCA_019313765.1 Deltaproteobacteria bacterium
TCCTAAGAATATAGAGCTTTTGATGAAATCCCGTCGTGTGATCTGCATACCCAAAACCCCATACAACCTTTTTGAAGGAGAACCCATTTTATCTGATTTTATGGAACACTACAAATGAAATTCATAAAGTCTTGTTGATATACTGTCGAGGCCCTCTTCCGTCCCTGAAGAGTTCACGATCATCTATAGATCGAAGCAGGGAAAGTAGCATATAAAATCGGAATTGCTGAGATGTAGCCGAAAAAAGTTGATACATATCATTTTTATGATATTTTATTATCAATAAAATGATAGGAGGGTATCATGCCTTTAATAAGACCCATCTCCGATTTAAGGAATCGGGCGAGCGAAAAAGTACCTCGTGTTTTATGTTGTAAAACCCAAAACTGTTCAAATACGCCGCATAATTCACGGTGCCCGCAGATACAGCTTCCTTTACTAATTTGACGTCTCGGAAATTCTACAACTTATTGAAATTACACGTGTTTATTGATGCTTGTTGGTTTTACCGCACACATGGAATAATGGAATAATGGAATGATGGAATAGTGGGTCATAAAAGCGGAAAAAATTACATTTGATCTCTTTTGTTCCTTTAAACCCATTATTCCAGTGTTCCATTATTCCAACATTCCAATTGGGTCGAAGCCCCTAAGTTCTGAAAGGAGAAACACATGATGCTTTCAAGAGAAGAAATAAAAAGCGCTCTGACTCGATGGAATTCGGCCTGGGACAACCACGACCTCGATGGAGTCATGGAACTCTTTCATGATGAGATCCTTTTCGACAACTATACGGGCGGGCAGGCAAAAGGTAAGGAAGACCTGCGTAAGGCATGGGAATCCTGGTTTGCAAACCACGGCGGATTTCGATTTACAGAGGAAGAAACCTTTATAGATGAAGATGAGCAAAAGGCCCTTTATCGGTGGCAGCTCGATTGGCCCTCCTTTGAAAAAGGCCATGAGGGAAGGCATGAAATGCGTAGAGGCATAGATGTTCTCCATTTCCGAGACGGAAAGATAATACGGAAGTTGACCTATTCAAAGACAACCATTGAAATTGACGGAGAGAGGGTTCGGCTCACCACCAAATGAAAGGTAAAGGTCTGCAAGGTTGACATGACCTGTTGGATGTAGTTTCTTAGGCAGCATGAAATTTATTGCTGATCTCCATATCCATTCCCATTTTTCCAGGGCCACATCCAAGACGCTGGACCCGGAACACCTTGCCCTCTGGGCCCGGAAAAAGGGGATCTCCGTAGTAGGCACAGGGGATTTTACCCATCCCGGCTGGGTGTCGGAACTTAAGGACAAACTTGTTGAGGCGGAGAATGGGCTTTTTAAGTTAAGGCCCGATCTTCAGAAAACCGTTGATGCAGAGGTTCCCGCTTCATGTCCCGGTCAAACACGCTTTCTTCTCTCCTGTGAGATAAGCTGCATCTACAAGAAAAACGGAAAGACCCGGAAGGTCCACCACCTGATCCTCATGCCGGACATGGCATCTGTGGTCAGATTTAATGAAAAATTAGACCGCATCGGGAACATCAAATCCGATGGCAGGCCTATCTTAGGTCTTGACTCAAGGGACCTCCTTGAGATCACCCTCGAGGCAAGTGACAGCCCCTTTTTCATCCCTGCCCATGTCTGGACCCCCTGGTTTTCCGTATTCGGATCCAAATCCGGCTTTGATACATTGGAAGAATGCTTTGAAGATCTGACAGACCACATTTATGCCCTCGAGACCGGTCTCTCGTCCGATCCGCCCATGAACCGGCTTCTATCGGCATTAGACAGGTATCTCCTGGTTTCCAATTCCGATGCCCATTCCCCGGGTAAATTGGGGCGGGAGGCCAATCTATTTGACACGGACATGGATTACAACCATATGACCCGGGCCATGACCGATGGCAAAGGCTTTATGGGGACCATTGAGTTTTACCCTGAGGAGGGCAAATACCACCTGGACGGGCACCGCAAATGCCAGGTCAGGCTTCATCCGGCGGAAACCAGGGACCTTGAAGGGCTTTGTCCGAAATGTGGAAAACCCCTGACCGTCGGAGTTTTCCACCGGATACACGAGCTTGCGGACCGTGACACGCCCGAACTTTCCAAGGATTTTTTCAGTCTCATCCCCCTACCTGAAGTACTCTCCGAACTCCTGAGCTGTGGCCCTGCCACAAAAAAGGTGACTGCCTTCTATGAAAAACTGCTTCTGGAGCTTGGCCCGGAACTTCAGATCCTCATGGACTTGCCTTTAAACGACATCGAGATTGCGGGCGGCCCCATGTTGGCCGAGGCCATTGCCAGAATGCGGCGCAATCAAGTGCTCCGTGAAGAGGGTTATGACGGCGAATACGGGGTAATTCACCTGTTTGAAGACCAGGAAAAGGAGAAAATTGCCGGACAGATGGCCTTGTTTGCGCAAGATACAAAAAAGGCCGTCAGGCCACAGGATAAAGCGCCTCGCCCCAAGAAGCCCCTCAAGAAAAAGAAAAAAAAGAAGATTGCCGAGCCTGTTTCATTAGAGGACCCGATCCTCGATCCCATGAACTCGGAACAGAAGTCCGCGGTTATTCATGAGGGTGGGCACCTGCTCATAGTGGCCGGTCCCGGAACAGGGAAGACCATGACACTGACCCATCGAATCGCCTATCTGATCCGCAAAGGCACTGCAAAACCGGAACAGGTCCTGGCTCTTACATTTACCAGAAAGGCCGCAAGAGAGATGGGGCAGAGGATCGCCGGGCTCCTTGATAGTTCTAACGCCCATCCGGTTCGTGTAAGCACTTTTCACGGGTTCTGCTTGGAGATTCTCCGCGATGAGGGAGACAAGATCGGCCTTCCCACAGAATTTACACTTTGTCCTGAAGTCGATGTACGGGGCCTTGCAGAACAGGTCCTTGCCGGATCGGGCGCTGGCAAACGAGCTACAGGCAAATTCCTAAAGGCCCTCCCGAACATGAAGGCGGGCACTGTCCTGGATTCGGAAACGCCGCAGGTCGATCATGAACTCATGTCCCTGTTCAAGAAATACCAGCGCAAGTTGAGAGACCTGGGCATGCTGGACCTTGACGACCTGGAAGTGGAAGCCCTGAAACTCTTTCGGGACCATCCCGAGATCGCAGGGGCTTATGGCAAGAAATTCCCCTGGGTCTTTGTGGATGAGTACCAGGACACCAACCCGATTCAGGTCAAACTCTTGAAAGGGCTCATCCGGACAGGAAAAAATCAAATCTGTGTAATCGGTGATCCTGACCAGGCCATCTACGGGTTCCGTGGGGCAGACGTGACCAATTTCCAACGATTTGGCGAGGATTTCCCAGGGGCTAAGGAAATTATACTTACGAAAAATTACCGTTCCACAAAGAAGATACTTCAAGGTGCTGCCGCGCTTATGGGAAAGGAAAAGCCCCTTGAGTGCCAATCATCCGGTGGAGGACCCGTCTCCCTTGCGACCTGCCGGACCGATTCGGAAGAGGCAGAGATGATTGTGGAACAGGTGGAAAGGCTCATGGGCGGTACAACCTATTTTTCCTTAGACAGCGGCAGGGTGGACTCCTACGAGGGGGAACTGTCATTAGGATTTGGCGATATTGGAATCCTTTTCCGTCTGAATGCGCAGGGTGACGCCTTAGAGGGGGCACTGGACAGGGCCGGAATCCCCTTTATCAGGTCCGGGGAAACCCCTCTGATTGTCCGCTATCCGGTCAATATCCTGTGGCGGTTTTTTCAGATACTTCGGTATCCTGAAAATTCTTACTACAAAAAAATGTATTATCAATCCCTGTCCGATGCAGCAATCACAAAAGAGCAAACATCAGGAGCATTCGAGACAGATGGTGATTTCTTGGAACTCGTCGATCGCGCGCTATCATTTCATGATTTTGACTGTTCTTCAGAAGAATCAATCGAGGCCGTGGGCCGCCTCAAGCAGATGGCGGAAGGTTTTGAAGGGAATATGGAGGAATTTCTGGATGCCCTTTCCTTGGAGAGGGGGATTGATCATGCCATACTTATTGGAGATCGCGTGGCCCTGATGTCCATCCATGCGGCCAAGGGTTTAGAATGGCCGGTGGTCTTTATCACCGGCTGCGAGGATCAACTAATGCCTTGTTCGCTTTTCGGAAGCAGGGATGACGAAGAGGAAAGGCGACTCTTTTACGTTGGCATGACAAGGGCCCGCTCCCGGCTTATCTTATCCCATGCTAACCGCCGGACCCTCAATGGCCGTGTTCTTACCATGAAGCCTTCACGGTTCCTTCATGACTTACCCGATGAGATATGCAGTCCCTTAGAGCGACGCAAGTGGAAACCAAAAGGCAAGGCGCACAAGCAGTTGGACCTTTTCCTTTAGATCGGAATAAGTGTAGTAGCTCAATAAGTAGCGGCGTTAGTCCATAATGGCGGGGCATGCGGAACTCTTTTCAAAGAGGCGCATTTTTATCTCTACAACGCATCTGCCACGCTCTCCGAGGCGTAGGCTCTACGAGCCGGAGGCCCCAAATACCTTAACCAGTCGGCTCCTGACAGGCGGGACAGCCAAACATAATAGGAGCTATCATCGAAGGGGCTGTCCGGGGCCGAATTGTAAAGAGGACCGCCGTGATTCGAGC
>JAFDAP010000206.1 GCA_019313765.1 Deltaproteobacteria bacterium
AGGGGATTTGCTTTGTTGGAGTTTTATTGCCTTATTGAAATTCCAAATATCAAATCCCAAATATCAAACAAATTCCAATGACCAAAATTCGAAAATCCAAACAATGTCTTGTCCAGGAAGGTTTTGGTCATTGAATATTGGAATTTGAGATTTGTTTGTTATTTGGTGCTTGGAATTTGTACTTTTAGACACAAAAATCCAAGGCAGAGCCATCTGGCTTTGACCAAGCCCATCGAAGATCCCGTTATGCGGGGGAGGCCAGGTTTTCAATGGAAAGTAAAACCGCGGAGCGATTTGGTGTATAATAAAGAGCATTATTCATCGGACTGGAGAGATTTTCAGAGGAAACTCAAACGGGAAGAACGCAGGAAGGCCTTCCTGAAAAAGCTACCTGTTGTGGCGCTTTATTCGGGAAGCTGCTTACTGGTTTTGTTTTTTGTCTTTTATGCAGGTTCTCGGCTTTTGGGCTATCTGAGCCAGGCCGGCTACAGCACATCACATACCAAAAAAACGCCTGGTGTTATTAGCGAAAAGACAAGCGAACAGGACCTTTCGTTTGAGCTAAAGGATCTGAATCTGGATCACTTGAGTCTTTCGGACCATTTTTTTGTTCAAAGAGGTGGCGCCCGCCTTACGGTCCAGTCATCACTTGATACAGACCTTCAAGATTATATTCTTTCCCTCCTCAAACGTTCCCGGACAATTCAGGCCGCTGTAGTGGTTCTGAGTCCTACGGACGGCAGAATCCTTGCTATGGCAAACTATGAAAAAGGGGGTAAGGGAAATGACCTTTGCACAAAAGCGGTCTACCCTGCGGCAAGCCTGTTCAAAATTGTTTCCGCTGCCGCGGCCCTTGAGACTGCCGGATTCACACCGGACAGGGCGGTAATATTTACAGGTGGCAAGCACACCCTTTACAAGAGTCAGTTAAAGAAAAAAGCAGGGCGATACGCTACAAAGACAAGTTTCAGAGAGGCATTTGGTTCATCTATCAATTGCGTTTTTGGAAAAATGGGGATATATGACCTGGGCAGGAGCGTGATCTCCGAATATGCAGACAGGTTTTTGTTCAATCGTTTGATATCTTTTGATTTTCCCGTGGAACAAAGCACGGTTAATGTGCCGGATGATGATTACGGGCTGGCCGAGATTGCATCCGGCTTTAACAGGGAAACGCTTATTTCTCCTTTACATGCCGCCTTACTGTCATCGGCCGTGGCTAATAACGGAACTATGATGGCGCCGCGGCTAATTGAGCGGGTTTTCAATGAATCGGGTACACTTCTTTACCAAAGCCGGCCAGGCATGCTCGGTTCCCCCATAAGCAGGGGAACTGCAAAGGACCTAAAGGTGTTGATGAGGAATACGATCTTGAACGGGACCTGCAGGAGAACTTTTCGGTCACTGCGCCGTAACAGGGCCTTCAGGGACGTTGAATTGGGGGCCAAGACAGGCACAATCAATGATAAATCGGATAAATTCAAATATGATTGGTTTACGGCATATGCCATTCCTCGGGATGGCGCTAAAGACTTAAGTATCGCAGTCCTGAGTATTCATGGCGAAAAGCTGGGTATCAGGGCCAGTGAACTTGGCATGCATATTATCAAGTATTATATTACGATGTAAAAAGGAGAAAAGAGAATGTGCGGAATAGTATGTTATGTTGGCAAAAAGCAGGCCATGCCTATACTGTTGGACGGGTTGAAACAACTTGAATACCGTGGTTATGATTCTGCAGGTATTGCCGTGCAACAGGGAAAGGATATTGACTGCTACCGTTCAGTGGGAAAAATAGCGGAATTAGAACGGAGATTGGATGGACTCGACATCAATGGCAACATGGGTATCGCCCATACCCGGTGGGCTACCCACGGTGAACCCACAGAGGAAAATGCACATCCTCACAGGGATCAGGACGAGAACGTATTCGTGATCCACAACGGCATTATTGAAAACTATCATACGCTCAAGAAAAAACTTGAGAAACAGGGCCTTAAATTCAGGTCTGAGACGGACACGGAGGTCCTCGCGCATTTGATAGGCATGAACTATGAGGGCAGTCTCAATGAGGCAGTGAGAAGGACCATGTCCCAGGTTGAGGGTACATTCGGAATGGCCGTCATACACAAGGATGTGCCAGGTGAAATTGTGATTGCCAGAAGAGGAAGTCCCTTGATCATTGGCGTGAGTGAAGACGGGCATTTTGCAGCCTCTGATATTTCGGCCATGGTGAGATATACGAACAAGGTGGTTCATTTGCAGGAAAACGAATTGGCTACGCTGACTACGGACGGTTTTTCCATGTCCACGGCCCAGGCCAAGCCTATTGAAAGAAGCATGGAGACCGTGGAATGGCGGATCGAAGATGCGGAATTGGACGGTTTCCCACATTTTATGCTCAAGGAGATCTATGAACAACCGGAGACCATAAAAAATGCCTTAAGGGGCAGGCTTGAACCTGGAGAAGGGGTCCCCAAATTAGGAGGCATTATGCCGGTCTGGGAAAGGCTAAAAAAATGTCGGCACCTGGTTATTGTGGCCTGCGGCACTTCCTATTACGCCGGTTGTGTGGGGAGATATATTTTTGAAAAGCTGACCGAGGTTGACGTGGAGGTGGAGCTTGCGTCCGAATTCCGTTACCGGAAACTGAACTTTCCGCCCAACACTTTTATTCTCGCCCTGAGCCAGTCCGGTGAAACCGCCGATACCCTTGCCGCTATAAGGGAGGCCAAGCGAAAAGGGGCCGGACTGTTGGGAATCGTCAATGTTGTGGGCAGTTCCATTTCCAGGGAGACAGAGGCAGGGGTTTATAACCACGCCGGACCGGAGATCGGTGTAGCTTCAACCAAGATATTCACTTCCCAGTTGACCATAGTTACCCTCATTGCCCTTCTGTTAGGTCGTCACCAGAACCTGTCGCTGACCGAAGGGGTGGAGGCCATCAGGGCTCTTCAGGCCCTGCCGGAACAGGTAAAGTCCGTGCTTTCCCAGGCCAACCATATAGAGGCGATTGCGGAACAGTACTACAAATGCGGCAACTGGCTTTTCTTAGGAAGGAAATACAATTACCCGATTGCCCTGGAAGGGGCGTTGAAATTGAAGGAAATCTCCTATATTCATGCGGAAGGATATCCTGCCGGCGAGATGAAGCACGGCCCTATTGCCTTGATAAATCCGGACATGCCCACCGTTGCCATTGTGACCCGGGATGATATGTATGAAAAGATGATCAGCAATATACAGGAAATCAAGAGCCGCAGGGGACCGGTGATAGCCATTGCAACCCAGGGGGATGATAGGATAAGAGAGATGGTGGATGAAGTGATTGAAATTCCCCAAACCCTCCAGTATTTGAACCCGATCCTGTCCGTAGTACCGTGCCAGCTTTTGGCATATTATTGCGCAGGTTTTCTGGGAAGGGATATTGATAAGCCGAGAAATCTGGCAAAGAGTGTGACAGTAGAGTGAGGACGGAATTCGGAAGAAAAGATTGGGTCTGTTCGATTACAAAATATACGGGTCGAATCCTGCTCTCCCCGTTCTTTCGTCTGAAAACAGACGGGACCGAAAATCTGCCAAGGAACAGCGCCTTTATTCTTCTGCCCAAACACCAGCGGTGGGAGGATATTCCCCTCTTAGCCTTAGCCACACCAAGGCCCCTTTACTATGTTGCTAAATACGAGCTGTTTACCAACCCTCTCAGTAACTGGTACCTGAGGTCGGTGGGCGGAATTCCATTGAACCGGCAGCGCCCCTTGGAGAGCCGCCGCTCAATTAAGGCCCTAATTGAATTTTTGAAAGAAGGGGAGGGGATTGTTGTTTTTCCCGAAGGCACCTATTACAGGGGCAGGATGGGGCCCGGACAGACAGGCATGGTGAGGCTTATCCTTTCCAGGTTGAAGGTTCCCTTTATCCCGGTGGGAATCAACTACTCAAGAGAGGGAGCCAGGACCTTGGTCCGTATTCGTTTTGGGAATGCCTTTTACGGGGATTCATCAGCCCCTGCCAACGAGTTCCTGGATCGTATTATGAAAGAGATAAAGCAACTATCGGGACTGTAAAAATACTTGCCAAGAGGACCAGGTTTTGGTTATCCCCGATGGGGATTTGCTTTGTTGGAATTTCATTTACTTATTGAAATCCCAAATATCAAATCCCAAATATCAAACAAATTCCAATGACCAAAATTCGAAAATCCAAACAATGTCTTGTCCTGGAAGGTTTTGGTCATTGAATATTGGAAATTGAGATTTATTTGGAATTTGGTGCTTGGAATTTGTATTTTTATTCACAAAACTCCATGGCAGAGCCATTATCTGTGACCACCCCCATAGAGATGTGGTCTTTTAATAGGGAATAAAATTAAGGAGAAAAATATATGTCTGAACTGGAAAATGTATTTGAGCGAATAGACGGATTAAGGGATGAGGTTATTAAACTTGAAAGGGAACTTTCATCCAGGGTCGCCCTGGGACCGGATAACGGCGGTTCGGGTGAGCATGAAAAGGCAACCTTTACAAAAGGCCTGCTCAAGGAATTGGATCCCGATGTTATTCAGGAAATCAAGGCACCTGATGAG
>JAFDAP010000207.1 GCA_019313765.1 Deltaproteobacteria bacterium
AGAATGATCTTTATAACCTCCATGACCTGGAGGGTCGCTATCAAGGAAGGGGTTGGAGCTGGAACACCGAGCACGGATTCGGGACTTTTTGATCTGTCTGAACCCGCACTTCCATTTCCATAAAGATGCTTCAGCCCGGGATCACCGGGAAAGATGGTCATGACCTGGCCCTCAAAGCCCGCTAATGCACCGTGAACCAGGGGAATACCCAGCTTCTTGCATACCTTTTCCAGGACAAACCGGTCCGGAACATTGTCCAGGGCATCTACAACCACTTCCGCACCGGCCAATATTTCGAATGCATTGGAAGTATTCAGTTTTACCTGATAGGGGAGTACTTCAACTCCCGGATTAACAGAACGGACCACCTCAACCGCCTCCCCGGATTTGGACTTGCCCAGTGAGGTTACATTAGACAGTGCCTGGCGATTCAGGTTCGTTTCATCAAAGGCGTCTTGATCCACGACCACAAGTTGCCCGATGCCAAGCCTGGCTAACAGCAAAACTACGTTTCCGCCCAGACCCCCTGCACCCACCACGGCCACACGGGATTTTGAAAGTTTGAGTTGTTCCTCAAGCGAGACTGTCTCCATGTTGCGCAGATAACGGTAGGGGTGAATCCCCATTTCCATGGCTTTGTTGTAGACATCATGGATTTTTAAACCACATTTACTTGCTATTTTCTGTGCCTGCTCCTCTTCCAGAACAGGCACTTTCCGTTCAGCCGGATCCGTGACCTTTTTTAACCTTGATTGAATCAGTTCCTGGACATTTTCGTTCATATTCAATTCACCCCTGAGTCTTGCTGTTTGACATTTTTTTCTCCCTCCGCGCGCGTTCGACATTTTCTCTGGCCATGCCCAAAAAAACGCGATAAGGGCCGGGAGTACCATATGGCAAAAAGGCCACTCGGTCACCGGGAAACACGGGATCATCGATATTTTCAACGCTTCCGTTTATGAAAACCCCCTCAACCTCTTTGGTAGGGATTCTGAGTTCGCGGGCAATATCGCACGCAGCCTTGCCTTTGGGGTCGATCTCCTTTTCAAAGGCATAGGGGCGCCCCTGCTCATCCATATACTTCTGGAGGAAACCAAATATACGGATGCTGATGATGTTCGGTTCATTAGATGAAGCCATACTAACCTCCCCCCACCGGCGGAAAAAGACCAACGCGCTCATCACCTTTCAAAACATGATCAGGCGATTTACTCTTCCCGTTTATCATAATGATTTTGATTTTATCGGCAGGAATGTTCATTTGTTCGAAAATATCCGTCACGGTTATTTCCCCGTCCACAATAAAACTCACCCCTCTGGTGGGATCGTAGTCGGGAACGTATTTTCGCAGAGTCGAACTGAGAAAGATTTTCAAGGGCATTTGCTTTGTACCTGGAAGGTCCAATGGTCTGAGACCGGACCGGATACCAAAATTATGTAGCAGATGTGCCGCAATGTCAATCTGATATTCTGTTTGGCCTTATGTCAAGATTGACTTATATTGTTGATTTTTATATAAAATTTACTTGATATCCTAACATTTTTGTGAAATATTTGAACTGTTAAAAATACTGATAAACTCGTAAAAAGTCTCGTTTTGTTGTCATTTCGAGCCCCGCCCCGTTGGCGGGATAAACTGCGCGAGAAATCTTTCAGGTGTAACTATTTGAATAAATAAGATTTCTCCCGGAGCCTGCCCTGAGCGTAAATACTAAGATTCCTCGCGCAGTTTATTCCCGTCCCATGGACGGGAGCTCGGAATGACAGAAGCGAAGGGGTCAAAATGACAGTTTCGGACATTCTGACTTTTTATGAGTCCATCACTTTTACGAAACCATCATAATCTTATTTACCCACAATTATGAAAGGAGGGCGCTATGTTTAAGATTATAAGAGTCAACATGTCTGACCTTTCGGTCAAAAGCGAAGATGTCTCTGAAGCCTATCAGGGTCTCGGGGGAAGAGGTTTGACCTCTGCGATTATCTCCGGGGAAGTCGACCCGACCTGTTCGGCGATAGGGCCAAACAACAAACTGGTCTTTGCCCCGGGCCTGTTGGGAGGGACCAACTGTGCCAACTCCGGCCGTATCTCGGTAGGAGGCAAAAGCCCGTTAACCGGGGGCATCAAGGAGGCCAATTCAGGGGGGCAGGCCGGCGGATATCTCGCCAGGCTTGGGGTTGCAGCGATTGTTGTTGAGGGTTTTCCCCAGGACGGAAAGCTCTATAAGCTATTTGTGGGAAAAGACAAGTTCGAGTTATCCCCTGCGGATGATCTCAAGGGCATGGGTAACTATGCCACCGTAGATAAACTGAAAAATGAGTTTGGCGAAAAAGTGGGATTTGTGAGCATCGGCAAGGCCGGTGAATGGAAATTACCGGCTGCCAGCGTGGCCTTTACGGATCAGGAACTTAGGCCCACACGTCATGCAGGCCGCGGGGGCCTGGGAGCGGTCATGGGTTCCAAGGGACTCAAGGCAATCATTATCGATCCCTCGGAAGGCGAGCGGGCTCCTTTGGCAGATAAAGACGCGTTTAAGGAGGCCGCAAAAAGCTTTGCCAAGGCCTTAGCTGACCATCCCGTCACAAGCCAGGGACTGACAAATTACGGCACAGACATACTTATAAACATCATAAATGAGGCTGGTGGGCTCCCCACTCGGAACTTTGCTTCCGGACGTTTTGAAACGGCAGATAAAGTGGGCGGGGAGACTTTAAACAAGGTAACGACCGAGCGAAAGGGAAATTGCTCCCACGGGTGTATGGCGGGCTGTGTCATTCGTTGCTCTGGCATTTACCACGATGAAAAAGGTGAATATCTTTCCAAATGGCCCGAGTATGAAACCGTCTGGGCCTTTGGTCCCAATTGCGAGATCGATGATTTGGATGCCATTGCGCGAATGGACCGGGCCTGTGACGACATCGGAATTGATACCATTGAAACGGGCAATGCCATAGCAGTGGCCATGGAAGGCGGGGTCAAGGAATTCGGAGATGTCGCGGGAGCCGAGGAACTCTTAGCGGAGATCGGTAAAGGAACACCTCTCGGTAAGATATTAGGCTCGGGCGCAGGCACAGTAGGTAAAGCCTTTGGTGTAAGACGCGTTCCCGTTGTCAAAAACCAGGCCCTGCCGGCCTATGACCCCCGGACCGTAAAGGGCGTTGGCGTGACCTATGCAACGACCCCAATGGGAGCCGACCATACTGCCGGGTATGCCGTGGCAACGAATATAATGAAGGTGGGTGGTTACGTGGATCCCCTGAAACCGGAGGGCCAGGTCAATTTGTCCAGGGACCTCCAGGTAACAACTGCTTCCATTGATACATACGGGCTTTGCCTGTTTGTGGCCTTTCCGGTTATGGACAACCCGGATGCCATTACCGCCATTGTTGATATGGTCAACGCCAAGTATGGCCTGTCCCTGACCGGTGATGATGTCGGTGTTCTTGGCCAACGGATCCTGAAGATGGAAAGGGACTTTAACAGCAGGGCAGGGTTCACCGCTGCGGATGATCGGCTGCCTGAATTCTTCAAGCTTGAAAAGCTCCCGCCCCATGACCAGGTATTTGACATCACGGACGAGGAATTGGATACGGTTTTTAATTTTTAGGAACTGCAGTAATTAATCTTCCGGGCAGGATCTTTCAAGCGCGGAATTAACATCAAAGGCCTCCAGGAGAAACCGGAAAGAGATCCCCTGTGAGGCCTTTCTGTTTTTTCATCCTCCCACAAGGAGTGAGGAGTAACAATATAAGGGAAGAAACCTTCAAAACTAAGAGATCGAGATCGCATACAATATATGAGATTTGCCATCCCTTTCATCGCCTTCTCTCCTATAGGTGCTGGTGAAAAGACAACTCTAAAGCAATTTTCCCATACAGGATAGCTTCACACCGACGATGTTTTACAATGAAATTTTAAAAGGAAGTCCGTGAATTAGAGGGGAATAAGAGGAATCAAATGAAAAGGATAAAAAATCCTTCCATTATAGAATAGATGTAAGGATCAATCCTTACATCATAACCAATCTGGCAACATAACGATAAGTAGTCCTCCATTCTTGCCGTATGACCGATCAGATGTTAGCCACCGCACGATGGTATCAGATCAAATCCCAGCAACTTCACAGTTTATAACACAAAAAAGGCGAGCCATATAGACCCGCCTTCTCACAATAAAACCGATTGTCGTCCGCCTATCAACCAACCATATCCTTCACTTTCTTCAATGGACGGATCTTAACAACATTGCGGGCTGGTTTGGCCTTGATCATGATCTTTTCACCCGTGCGGGGGTTTCGCCCTTTTCGTGCTTTTGTCGCAGGTTTGCGTTTGACATCAATTCTCAGGAGCCCCGGCAGTATAAATTTTTTGGGACTACGTGGCTTGATGTGCCGCTCGATGAGGATGTCCAACTCTTCGAATACTAAGGAAACCTGTTTCTTGGTCAATCCGGTGTTCTCGGCAATTTCAGCCATTATAACAGGTTTTGTCATGGGCTTTTTCACAGCAGTTATTTTCCGTGTGGGAGTGGTTTTTTTGGCTTTCGCCTTTCTGGTGGTCTTTTTTGCAGCCATAGAGAT
>JAFDAP010000208.1 GCA_019313765.1 Deltaproteobacteria bacterium
GGAATGATGGAATAATGGGTTTTGGGCCTCCGGCTCGTAGATGCACGATCCTACGCCTCGGAGAGAAAATGGAGAATTGGTGTTTTGGTAACATTCATCTTTACCGGGAATTTAAAAATGTTAACAAATAATTAACCTCCTTTGAAAGCCAACATTCCAATATTCCATTATTCCATGTATGCGGCAAAAAGACTAAGCCTTAATAAACCACTTTAATTTCAATAAGTTGTAGAATTCCCGAGACGTATAATTATGTTCAAATATTGTCCACGTCCTCTTCTTTCATGTGTTTGAGGATGTGTCTTGTAATGCGAAGAAAAAAATAGAAAATTGTCATCAGAAAGGAGGTGCCGACTAAGACGGGAACCCAGAAACCGGCCTGATGCGCACGGTCGAGGCCGATCCAGATGGAGACAAGAGAAAGGAAGCCGATGTAGGCGGAAATCAGGCCTAACGCAAGGATTAAAGACCAAAGCCATATTTTTTTAAAAGAGACTGGTTCTCCCGAGATCATTTTTTGATGTTCTCCAGTCTTTGGCTGAGAAAATCGATTTGATTCCTCAACTCGCGATCGGTCTTCATCTTGTGTTCTACGAGTTCTGAGGCGTAGAGCACCGTGGAGTGGCTGCGGTTTATACTGCCGGCGATTTTTTCGACGGTTTCGTTCGTATGGATTCGACATAAATACGAATAGATGTTTCGAGGGTAAGCAAAAACCTTTTTTCTCGACTTTGACCTTAGCATCTGGGGGTCAACCTTAAAATTGTCACAAACCAGCTTGTTTATGTCTTTTGTGGTGATGAAAGACTCGCCGGAGACGAGGCACTTTATGACATCCTTAGCCAGATCAGGGTCAATCCTGGCCTTAAGGAGTTGTGATTTTGCCTTGAGATAGTTGATGGCGCTTTCCATCTGTCGGACATCCCGATTAAGCCGGGTCGCGAGAAGATGGATGATTTCACCGGATAGCCTCATATTGTGCTCGGAAGCCTTTCTCTTAAGGATCTTGACCCGCGTGTCATAATCGGGTCTTTCAATGGTGGTCACCAGACCGGAGGTCAGCCGGGAGGACAATTCCTTGGACATATGAGGCAGGTCCTTGGGGGGAAGCGCGCTGGTGAACATTATTTTTTTGTTCTCATTTGTCAGGGCATCAAGTGTATATCCCAGCTCGATCTGGGTTTTTTGTTTACCACTCAGGAAATGAATTTCGTCGAGAAGGAGCACATCGCAACACCGGCGATATTTGTCCTTAAAGGCTTCGATGCGGTTTTTTTTGATGGAAGAGATCATCTCGTTTGTAAACTGCTCAGCCGTGATATAATAGACTCGGCTTTGCGGGTTTTCTTCGAGAATGGCCTGGCCTGCGGCCTGGGAAAGGTGTGTTTTTCCCAATCCAGTGTGTGCGAGCATAAGGAGGGTGTGATAGTCCCACTGGCCGGTTCGGGCCAGGGCCTTGGAGGCCGAGTAGGCAAACTCATTGGAGCGGCCGACAATAAAGCGGTCAAAGGTGAAGTCCCGGTTAAAACAGAGGTTTGCGCGGCCCGTGTGGCCCTGCAGATTCGGGAGCGTCAACTGGGCAGGTTCCGGGGTGTTATGAGAATCCGAGCTTTTTCTTTTCGGGGGCTGGACCTCAAACACCACATCCAGATGGCCGGCACCCGCCTTATGAAGGTTGTCCCGAATGAGACCCAGGTAGTTCTCCATGACCCAGTTGCGCGCGAATCTGTTGGGGCAGCCGAGCACGAGGTTTTTTTCGTCTTTCCCTAAAAAAGAGATGGGGTCAATCCACAGGGAAAAGCTGTTTTTTGGAAGAGAAGAGCTGATGCGGCCCTTTATCTCCTTCCAGATGGATAACATTGACAAGCTCCATGTAAGTTAAATAGGGTGAATATTCAGATGTGATAAGTTTCGTTGTAGGGTGACTAAAAAATCATTGCAAGGTGACCGTAAAAATATTAGCCGATTTCTACATGAATGCGAAGGGAGCTGTCAAAGGTTGTGGCTGGAAGCGAACATTTAGCCAGAGGTATCTTTTTGACATATGGTAACTTGTTTCATTCACAAGAAAAATTTTTTTGAGGTTGATAACTTACCGAGAAAAAAAGGAAATTTTAAAAAGTAGATTTGATTATAAATTCAGTCAGTTAATAGAAAAATTGGCTTTGTGCAAAAAATTGTCCACAATTGGAATCTGCTGTTTTCTTTGTTTTTCTCGGTTTTTTGGCGAGATTCATTTTTTTCTTCTTAATTTTTCCGGGTTTTTGCCTTGTAATGAACACTCGCAATTTTAAGGCGAGATTCTTGCGGAGGATATAACCCTTTGTTATGTTTATATCTTTTGTGGCATATAATGATGATGAAGGTTTTTTGGCGAGATTTACCGAAGAAAAAATGTGGAAATATTTTTTTATTTTCAAGAAAATTTGGGGAAAATGGGTAGATGAGAAGAAAAAAGATCGCATTATTGGCCGGAGGATGGTCGGGAGAAAGAGAGGTCTCTTTGAAGAGTGGAAGGGCGGTTTATTCGGCCCTTGATAAGGGGAAATATGAGGTCACCATGTATGATCCACGGGATGACCTTCAGGCATTGATGGAAGCGAAGAAGGAGATTGATCTTGCCGTGATCCTTTTGCACGGAAGATTTGGTGAGGACGGTCGAATTCAAGGGCTGCTCGATATCTTGAAAATCCCCTTTTTGGGCTCGGGCGTGTTATCCAGTGCCATGGCCATGAACAAGAATGTTGCAAAGGAAATCTATAAAGGTGCGGGCCTCAGGGTGGCAAAAGGTGTGCTACTTAAACTGGATGATGATTTGTCTGTTGAAGAGATCTCGGCAACATTGGGCCCTTACACATTTGTGAAACCAGCGGCCGAAGGGTCGAGCCTGGGCGCTTCTTTGTGCCGCAGCAATGAAGAGCTTGTTTTTGGAATTAAACAGGCGTTTCAGCACGACCGGGAGGTCATGGTTGAGGAATATATCGAGGGCAGGGAGGTCACCTGCTGTGTTTTGGGCAACATGGCGCTTGAGACTCTGCCTCTGATAGAGATTGTGCCCAAGGCCGGGTATCGTTTTTTTGACTACAAAGCAAAATATACGTCCGGTGCAACCGAGGAAATATGCCCGGCGCATCTTTCCAGGGACCTTGCTGAAGGGGTTGAGGCCTGCGCAAAAAGGGCGCACCAGGCCCTGAAGTGCAGTGTGTGGAGCAGGAGCGATATGATCATTAGGGACGAAGAGATCTATTTGTTGGAGACAAATACCATACCGGGTATGACGGAGAACAGCCTTTTTCCTCTGGCAGCAAAGGCCGCAGGGCTTTCCCTTTCGGCATTGCTTGATAAAATGATAAATCTGTCTTTAACAGATTCTCGGTAACTGCTCGCCGGTCAGCATTGAAAGGATGCGGGTCCCCCCGACCCTCGTCTTGAGCAGGACCCTTCCGGGGTTTTTGCTCGTAATCTCGCCTATAATCTCGGAATGTTTTCCATACTGATGTTTTTTCATGGTGCGGAGAACCATATCGGCATGTTCCCTGGGAACAAGGACCAGGCATTTGCCCTCGTTGGCAACATAGAGCGGATCAAGACCCAGGACCTCGGAGGCAGAGAGCACGGGTTTTGAAATGGGAAGAGCGTGTTCAAAGACATTGATTCCGACACCGGAATGACTCGCAATTTCGTTCAGGGCCGTGGCCACCCCACCCCGGGTAGGGTCCCGAAGAACATGGATTTCAGGCGTGACCTTAAGGATTGACGAGACCAGGGAATTGAGGGGTGCGCTGTCACTTACAAGCGCGGTTTTAAAAAGTAGACCTTCGCGCCGGGTAAGAATGGCAATGCCGTGGTCCCCGATATGGCCGTTAATAATCAGAACGTCTCCGGGCCTGGCATTGTTGCTGCTCACGTTCACGCCATCGGGGATCAATCCGATGCCTGCAGTATTGATGAAGATCTTGTCCATATGGCCTTTTGGGACGACCTTGGTATCACCGGCAATTATACTTATGCCCGCCTCTTGAGATGCCTCGGCCACGGCATCAATGATTCTTGTAAGATCTTCCATTGAAAGGCCCTCCTCGAGGATGAGCCCGAGAGTGAGGTAGAGGGGGTGTGCGCCCTGCATGGAAAGATCGTTTACCGTACCGTGAACAGACAGACTGCCGATGTTGCCTCCGGGAAAAAAGATCGGGTCCACCACGTAAGAGTCCGTGGTCATTGCAAGGTTGCTGCCGGACAATTCCACAACCGCACTGTCATCCAATTTTCTTAAGAAATCGTTGTCCAGCCGGTTCAGAAATATGTCATTTACCAGTTCGTGGGAGGCCTCGCCCCCGCTTCCGTGATCAAGTCCGATTCTTTCGATATTCACTTTTTATTCTCCAATATGTGTGTTGTGGTCTTTTGGTGTCCCATAGGAGGCTGTCGGAAAACCCGCATCTCCCCGCAGGGGCGGGATTTCGCACGGCTCAAGCGGCGTTGCGCTCATCCTTCGTCACTGCGACGTACGTTCATGTACGCCTCATTTTGTAGCATAACATTCGGCCCATTCGGCCAATCCGTAATGGTTAAAATAGTGATGACCACCTTCGAGTGTCAAGAACAATTGCCGGGCGGGAGAGGTGTCACAAAAGCCGTGCGCTCGATTTAGGCAATTCTGCTCTTGTGATATTGAAGTGATGAAAAAAGGTGAAAGCATAAATAACATTCTGAAATAACAGAATAAATGCTGTTATGTTGGCCGGCTTGGGAGATTAAATCATTGTTGAACGAGAGCAATGTTTCACGTGGAACATTCTTTCTCCTTTTCAAAAACAGGGGATTGTGTTATCAAATTTTGTAATAGTTCAGCCGTCTATTTTTCTGACAGGATTAACAGGATGGACTGGATTATTTTTATCCTGTAAATCAGAAGATATATCCTGTTTTTGAGAAACCTTGCTGTTAGCAATGACAGTTTCGTAAAAAGGCATTTCATCAGTCATTACTTCGCTATTCTCGCAATGACTGCATAAGAGACTTTGAACACAGGATTATGATTAAGGATGCACAGGACTCAAAATCCTGTTTATCCTGTAATCCCGGCTAAAGGTTTTTTTAATAGGTGAACTATTACCAAATATAACCGGTTGAATTGCCGTAAAGTTTTGAGGCACCTGAATATTTCTATGGGACAAATCATTTCCATCTCCAACCAGAAAGGCGGCGTGGGTAAGACAACCACTGCCGTTAACCTTTCTTCTTCCCTTGCTGCTGCGGAGAAGACCTGTCTGCTTATCGACTGCGATCCACAGGGCAATGCAACCACGGGCCTGGGAATCGATCGCTCCGGTCTGGAAAAGGGTGTTTTTGACATGTTGCTGGGGGATGTGTCAGATAATGAGGTGATCACCGAAACAGCACTCTCGCGGTTACACCTGATCGGTGCAACCAGGGCTCTGATTGGTGCAGAGGTTGAGATGGTC
>JAFDAP010000209.1 GCA_019313765.1 Deltaproteobacteria bacterium
GCACTAAGTAGAGCAAAGCGCATGGCGAAATCAATTTGAAACGCCATGCGCTTTTTGTTTTGAGTGTAACCTTTTTTCGTAGCGCAGAGCTTTAGCTCTGCCATTTTGATGCAGAGCTAAAGCTCTGCCATTTTGATGCAGGGCTAAAGCCCTGCGCTACGCTATGAGAAAGAATGCACGAAAAAAGGTTACACTCTTTTATTTTCAGGGATAGATGCCGGGATGCAGGAGCCCGGTGGTTTCCTCTAATTCGAAAAGAATGTTCATATTTTGAACGGCACTGCCTGCCTGGCCTTTGACCAGGTTGTCGATAAGGCTCACCACAATCAGCCTTCCCGTCCTTTCATCCACATTTATGGAAAGATTGCAGAAGTTACTGCCCCGCACGTTGACGCTGGTCTGTGGCGTTTCCGGCCCGAACACCCTCACAAACACATCGTTTTCATAAAAAGAGCGATATGAATCCTCTGCTTTTTTGAGGTCCTGTCCCTCCGCTAACCGGGCATATATGGTGGTCAGAATTCCCCTGCACAGCGGTACGACATGCGGGGTAAAGGTGATCCTTATGTCATGACCTGCGAGAAGGCCAAGCTCCCTTTCCACCTCGTATACGTGCTGGTGCCCGGATATCCTGTAGGCGTTCATGGCGTCATAACGGGCCGGATAATGGAACGTGGGGTTAGGATTTTTTCCGGCCCCGGAAACACCTGTTTTGGCATCGCAGATAATGGATTCCGGCCCTATGAGCTTCGATTTTATGGCAGGGGCTAAGCCGAGAATACAGCTCACCGCAAAACAGCCGGGATTCCCTACAAGGTCGGACCGGGAGATTTCATCTCTGTGTAACTCTGCCAGGCCGTAAACCGATTGCGGCAGGAGTTCGGGAGAGGCATGTTCCTGTTCCCAACCTATCCTTGCAGCATATCCCCTGTATGTCTCTATGTCGTTGAACCGGAAATCGCCGCTGTAGTCAATGACCTTGACGCCCTTTTTGAGCCATGAAGGCGCGGTTTTCTGGCCCACTCCGTCGGGCGTGGAAAAAAAGACCACCTGGAAATCATCGGGACAGTCCGGATCATCCGGGGCTATGAGGGGTAAGTCGCAAAAACCGGTAAGATGAGGATAGAGGTCACTTATGGGTCTGCCGATATCCTGTAGGTCAATAAGGGCTGCGATCTCTGCATTTGGATGGTTTTGGAGCAGCTCGATTGCGCCGCAACCACCGTAACCCCCTGCCCCGATAATACCCACTTTAATTTTGTCCATAATTATCCCATATCGATTGAAGATTGATTATTGAATATTGATAAACTCATAAAAAGTCGTAAAGTTCGTCACTCCGATCCGGGACGGAATGACGCTAAAAGGTAATTCTTGACTTTTTACGATACCATCAAACATTAAACCTGAAATTTATAATGTCCCCGTCTCTCACTTCATATTCCTTGCCTTCAAGACGTACCACACCGGCCTTTTTGGCATCCTGAAAACTCCCGTGGGTCTTCAAATCCTCAAAGGACAGGGTCTCTGCCCGAATAAAGCCCTTTTGCATGTCCGTATGAACTGTGCCGGCCGCCTCTATGGCCGGAGTACCCGCGGTAATGGACCAGGCCCTCACCTCATCCGAGAGGACTGTAAAGAACGAGATGCGGTTCAGGACCTGATAAGATTTCTTTATGACACGATCAAGGGCGGATTCCTGAATATTGTAGGCATCAAGGAATTCTTCAGCCTCTTCAGGTGACATTGATGCAATGTCCATCTCAAGCCGGGCCCGCACCGCTAACATTTCCACATTATACGGCTTCTGAGCCCAATCCGGAAATGCCTCGTCCTCATCCTCGTTGTTTACGATCACGAGCACGGGTTTTGCAGAGAGAAATGTAAATCCCTTGAGCGCGGGTTCTAATGCCAGTTCCGGCACGTTACGGAGCGGTTCTCCTTTTTCCAGGAGTTCGCAGCACGATTTCAAGAGAGATGCCTCTTCTCCCTGGGGTTTCTTACCCCTTTTCAAGTCCAGTTCGATTTTTTCAATCCGTTTTTCCGCTACAACAAGATCACTAAGGATCATCTCTTCTTCAAGCTGCCGGAAGTCCTGCTCGGGTATCGGCAAGGGACCTCCGGGTGTCTGAAAATTCCGGACTACGTGTAAGAGGGCGTCGCATATTCGAATCTGGTTCCAGGCGCCTCCTTCCGACCCGGAAGGGGCTGATGAAGGTATATCCGAGGGGAGCAGGTATTCAATTTTCGTATGAGTCGTTTTTTTCGGCTTGTATAGCTGATTCAGGAAATCAACGCGTTCGTCAAGGACCGTTACCATGGCGATTCTCGGTCCCGTACGGGAAGATGCGCGATCTTCTTTTTCACCCCTGGCCCCTGTGAGAGCGGCAAAGACGGTTGATTTACCTGATTGGGGAAGCCCTAAGACACCTAATTTCATCGTATAAAATGTCCTTTATTTTTGTGTCAGTGGCACAGGCCATAATCCGGTTAAACTCTTACATATAGGCAGACCATGAGCAATTCTAGAACCATACTAACAGACGAACCATTTAAAATCAATTCACCTTGATGGACTCGTAAAAAGTCGTACTTAATGAATCAGTCATTTCGACCCCTTCGCTTCTGTCATTCCGAGCCCCGCCCCGTTGGCGGGATAAACTGCGCGAGGAATCTTAGTGTTTATGCTCAGGGCAGGCTCCGGGAGAAATCTTATGTTTTCAATTGGTTACACGGTAAAGATTTCTCGCGGAGTTTATGCTGAGCGAAGCGTAGTGTTCGAAATGACAAGTGGGAGAGACTTTTTACGAGTTTGTCAACCTTCATCCTCCTCCCTTTCCCTTTCTCAGAAGAATATAAATCGCCCCTGTCCCCCCGTCATAGGGCATGGCAGTCGAAAATGCCAGGACCATTTTTTTTACAGGCCCCCTGCTCAACCAGAGGGGCAATCGCTCCTTTAACACCGGTATATGGTCCTCGGAATTCAGGCCCCGGCCGTGAACCACGAGCACGCATCTCAATCCAAGCCGGTTGCTTTGAAGGAGAAAATCCCTGATTCTTATCTCTGCATCCTGCTTTGTCAGCCCGTGGAGATCCACATAATCCTGGACCGGGAACTGGCCTTTTTTAAGTTTATGCATCAGTTTTCTGTTGAACCCATGCACAGAGCCCTCGATATATTCGTCACTGAAGGTAATGTCCATTTCGGCCGCACCGCTCACCAGATCGGAGAGGTGCGTCATGACCTCGAGTTCGTCATTCCTGACCGGATGGGCAGGCTTCATATTGGGGTTGGGGGTCCGTGTAACCGTTTTTCTGCTTCCTGACAGGGGTTTGACATCTGACATGGCTTCAAGAAAAAACCGGGCTTCATTCGGCTCTCGATCAGGTTCAGGCGGTATTTTCTTTTCAGGTTCTTTAAGGGCCTTCTCGCCTTTCTTCTTTAGCGGGCTTAGTCCATTAAAGGCCGTATTAAAGACCTCGGGCCCATTTTTCGTCGCCTTTTGCCCCTGGGAGTGACGTTTTCTTTTTTTTCTTCGAGCCATGTCCGATCCTCTCATATTTTCTCTTGAAAACCGGGTAAGCGGAAATTAGCTTGAAATTCGAGCAAAAAATCTATTATAAACTGACTAGAGCAATTCGTAAATCGCTAAATCAGACGAATTCAAAAGGACCAGGCGTGGCAAAAATTGATGATTACAAGACAGCCGTTGAGCTGGGTAAAAAGGGTTTGAAGGATAAAAACCCGAAGAGAATAGCAGACCAGGGCGGGGCCGATTTTGAGGCGGGTTCAGAGGGAAAAGCAGTCCTGACCATGGATTTTTTGAATAAAAAGGTGGTCATTACCTGGCCCGACCTTGCGTTTTACTTCAGGGAATCTGAAGAAGAATTGCCCATTCAGCAACAGGTTTTGCTGCTTCATTACCTCAATGGGGCTTCAGGAGCAAAGATATCCGGCAAATGGATTGCATACCAGGAAGTGCCTGACGGCAAATTCTATCTGGATGCCTTTGTTAGAAGGGCCAAAAATCCCATGGTCCAGGGATTTGGGCATAGACCGGAGTTGCTGGTAAAACTGGCAACAGAGGTCTATGGTGCAAGACCCCTGAATGAGGGGGACGTATCGGTGGAGGTACAGGCGCTGCCAATGGTTCCTGTGGCCTTGATTCTCTGGAAAGGGGACGATGAATTTCCGCCGGAGGGGACTATACTCTTTGACCGGAGTGTTTCAGGTATCCTCTCAGCAGAGGATATTGCCTGGTTGGCCGGGATGATTATCTATCCACTTATGGGAATGGCAGGGTAGTCTTGAGCGGAATGTCTCCATGGTGGACTTTTAGAGAAACGATCATTTGTAAAGATCCTGGTCCGGAGGGCCTGGCTTTGAGTTAGGCCCAGAGGGGATTTGCTTTGTTGGAGTTTCATTGACTTATTGAAATTCCAAATATCAAATCCCAAATATCAAACAAATTCCAATGACCAAAATTCGAAAAACCAAACAATGTCTCTTGAGATTTATTTGTATTTTGGTGCTTGGAATTTGTATTTTTAGACACAAAACACCAAGGCAGAGCCATTTAGCTCTGACTTGACCCAGAGGACCAAGTTTTAAAAGGCAAATAAGATTCCAAAGGAGATGAAATGCCGGATAAAAAACCATTGGTGGGTGTTGTTATGGGGAGCACGTCCGATGCGGACGTGATGAGGGGTTGTGCGGACATCCTTCGGGAACTTGGAATACCTTATGAGATGAAAGTGCTGTCGGCTCACCGGACGCCTGATCAGACAAGGGAGTATGCCGTGTCAGCGGCCGGTCGTGGTATTGAGGTGATTATTGCAGGGGCAGGCTGGGCCGCGCATTTGGCTGGATTCGTGGCCGCAAACACCACACTGCCGGTCATCGGGATTCCTATCGATTCTTCGCCTTTAAAAGGGAATGATGCCCTTTTGTCCACGGTGCAGATGCCGCCCGGTATTCCCGTTGCCACAGTGGCCGTGGGAAGCGGGGGAGCAAAAAATGCGGCTGTTCTGGCCGCACAGATTCTGGCATTGAAATACACGCCCATTTCGAAAAAACTTCAGGGTTATCGCAAGGAATTAACGCGAAAGGCCATGGAAAAGGCAGACGCCTGGACGGAATAGGGGCTGTGTAAAAACAAGGGCGCGTAAGGTGAACTCAAGCTATAAAAACGGCAATATTTTCACCTTTGTTGATAAAGGAGGATAAAATGGCAGGAGAATACGTATACAACCTGGCCGGCGAAGAGACCTATGAAGACGGCCAGACTATCATAAAAGAAGGAAGCCGGGGAGATTGGATCTATGTTATCCTGTCCGGGTCTGTGGAAATCTCCAAGGTCATTCGAGGGAAGAAATGTGTTATAGAGGTATTAAAGACCGATGAAGTTTTCGGAGAACTCGGGTTTATCGGGGGCATGAAACGAACCGCTACCGCCTGCGCGGTTGGAGAGACGACCATCGGTATTATTGACCGTGGATTTCTTGAGGAAGAGTACAACAGGCTTTCAGGGCAGTTCAGGAGTATTCTTGAAACCATAACTCATCGTTTCGAAAGAATCCTTGAAAGGCTATATGAAAAAGGCGGCAGGGCAGAGCCCAGGGTGCCAAAGGTCCTTTCTCTCACATACAGGGAACGTGAGTCGTTTATCAATGCCTACACAGCCAATGCGAGCAATGGCGGGCTTTTTGTAAAGACGGAAAAGCCGCTTAAGGTCGGATTTGAGTTTATTCTCAAGCTACAGCTTCCGGGTGTGCCCAATCCCCTCCAGATCAAGTCCGAGGTGCGCTGGGCGCGACCGCCGGAAAAGGGGCAGCCGGACCAGCCGGCCGGAATGGGCATCCAGTTTCTTGAAATATCAGAGAATGATACCCGGGTCATGAAAGAATGCCTTGCGGCCCCGGAGCCGAATAAGTAAGCTCATAGGAGGCTGTCCGAGAATAGGTTTTATGTCATTTCGACCGAAGGGAGAAATCTAAAGCTTACGTATTTTCAATACAATAAGATTTCTCGCTACGCTCGAAATGACAGCTTTGCTGAATTTTCGGACAGCCTCCTATTTGAAGTTATGTGGCATTCCGCACAAGATCCAGTGCCCGCTGAACCCCTGCCGTTGGGATCATGCTGCATCCCTTGGCCGGCCGGATATGCCAGCCATCTTCCATTTCAACTATTTCAATCCAGAAATTCTGGAGCAGGTTGTCCTCTCCCACTACTGATCTGACCATCCCTTTTTGTTGTTCCGGATCGTACAGGAACTCTTTAAAGTCCACCATGATCTCGCCCCGACCGTTTAAGGGTTTGAAACCTTTCGGGTCAAAATGATCCACACAATGGGTTATCAATGCTGTTTCCTCCTTTATCTTGATTTCCATATGCCTGCGTTTGACCAAACGCAATTCAAAAAACCGTTGCTGTCCCAATCCCTGCCATTTTCGTTCGTACTTGGTCAAAAAGCGCGGTGGTATGAATTGCGTGTAAGGTTCAAATCCGGTCCCTGAAACCTGGGCCTGTATCCAATCTAAATAGGCCTGATCATCCGTAACAATTAATAACTCACCCTCATCAATTAATCTGCTGTTTAATAATTTCAGAAAGTCATGTGTAAAAAGGCGATGTTTCACATGCCTTTTTTTGGGCCATGGACAGGGAAAAAGGGCCCAGGCACGGCCCAATGATTTCTCAGAAAAGAGCCTTTCAAAGCAAACCCGCGCATCAGCCCTTATGACTCTTGTATTTTCCACACCGGCTAAGGCTATTTTTCTAAGGGCACGGCGGACCAGGACCCAGCTAACCTCAATACCCACAAGGTTTTTTTCAGGATGCTCCCGTGCCCGGCGCACCAGGAAATCCCCCAGACCAAAGCCTATTTCCACCTCAAGCCCGGCTGAACGTCCAAATACTCTTTGCCATTCAATGGGGCGTTTTTTTCTTTTCCAGAGGATAAAGGGCTTAAGAGAAAGATATTTGGGTTTCATGTGTATAGTAGATAACTCCATTTTAGTGTTTATTATTAAACCATTTCCTGATAAGAGGACAATAAAGAAAAAACTCAAAAGACGCAATCGCCTTGGTAGATTGCTTATTTGCCTGAAACCAGGGCCATAATGAGACCTTTGAAAAATGTTCAATTTTGGCCAAGTTCAAGTCGAAGATACCGGACTTTGAGCGGGAGAAGGCGAAAGTTTTAACCAGAGGAATATATCGAATATTTCGAGGATTAAAACTTGAGACTGACGCCGAAATTGGGGAAAAGGGGGCGTTTTTCAAAGGTCTCATAAGGTTAACAGAGAAAGGAGCAAGAAATGCCATCAAAGAGCAAAGCGGCAAGACTGAATCAAAAAGATTCTTTGGAGAATAAGCTGGAACAGAGGTTGACTGTTTTGGCCGAAAAGGGACTTAAACGGGGAGAAATTTCTAAAGATGCCAATGTCAGGGGCATAAGGGCAAAGATAAGGGAAACAAACGCGAGGCTAAACGCCATCTCTGCCCTGGAAAAAAAGGCGGAGGAAATGGCCAGGACCAAGGCTGAAAAGGAGGCCGCGCCCAAAGAGGAAAAGGGCAAGAAAAAGAAAGCGCAAGAAGAAGCGGCTGAGATGGGTAAACGCCAGAAGAAAAAAAAGAAGAAAAAGGAGAGCAAGTAAAAAGGTGAATCATAGTTGACAAACTCGTAAAAAGTCCGAAAGCACCTGTTTTCGTCATTCCCGCCCGCCCCTCCGGGCCATGTCCAGGCGTTTAAAGAGATCCTCTTTGCTCTGATGAATATGCAGGGCGCGGCTGATGGGTTCGCCGGTCAAATGAGACTTGGCCGTCATAGTATCCGCGTATTCAGGATCTGTGGTCAGTTCGTAAACACGCGCCGTCGCATCAATGACCCCTTTACTGATCGGATGGTCGTTCAGTCTTTCTACCTTTTTACCGCCGAAAAAAAGTCTTGGCCGAAGTTTGTCGATACGTTCCCGGTATTCTTTTTCTGTCTTGATTGCCATGTTGTTCTCCTTTACTGGATTGATAAAACCTGGTCCTCCCTCCGGGCCGTAGGCCCTATGGGCCGGTGGCTGGGCCAGTCGGAGATCTCGCCCGATTCAAGCGATTTATTTACAAATCGCCGGGTTGTTTGCGGTCAGGGTGACCCCTTTGTTGGCCCATTTGAAGGATTATACAGTTTCCGGATAAATCTGATCTATACTTTTTACCCTGACAAGAAATGCTTCAAGATTTGTAGCTTTTTAGCTGGATAACATGAAAAATGACATGCTGTCCAGAAAAC
>JAFDAP010000210.1 GCA_019313765.1 Deltaproteobacteria bacterium
GATTTACTTGTTATTCGGTGCTTGGGATTTGAGATTTATTTTTGATCGGGTGCTTGTAATTTGTATTTTTAGACGAAAAGCGCAAAGGTAGAGCCACTTGGGTCTGACCTTCTACGAATAGGGGAACCAAAATTCATGTTCGGTGAATACGGATACATGGAAGAAGGGAAATTAGGAAAGCCTTACAATTTCAAGCTTTTGAAGCGGCTGCTGCCCTATTCCGCTCCATATAAAAAAACCATTATAGCCGCCCTTTTCCTCACAATCCTGATCACCCTTTTTGACTTGGCCGTGCCCTACCTTTCAAAAATTGCCATTGATCGGTATATCCTCTCATCCTGGTATCGTGTGAACATTAAAGTATTAACGGATGTTGAGACCAACCTCCTTCTAAAGCGGTACGGACATCTCCTGGACAAAAGCCGGGACGGATCCTCGTCCTTCGTTTCTAATCAGGCACTGAAAAAAATAGATCCAGGGGATATCCATGCCTATAAATCCCATGGAGTAATTGAACCGGAGAGGTTCTATAGAACAGGGCCTGATGTCCCGGACATGAACGGACTCGAAAAAGGCCAAAGGACCATTTGCGAGATGGCCGATGGTTCCATCCTTGTCCCTTATCAAATGATTGAAGGCCTTCCTGATGAAAAAATAATGCAAATCAGGGCCGGAGATATACGGGGTGTTGCCCTGATCGGCGCTGTATTTTTCATCTTTCTCATCTTATCATTCGGGCTCAATTACGCGGAATTTTACCTGCTTGAATTCACGGGTCAACACATCATGCAGGATATCCGTCTAAGGCTTTTCCGGCGAATGCAGTCCCGGGCCACAAGCTTTTTTGTTCAAAATCCAATCGGCCGTTTGGTCACACGGGTGACCAATGATATTGAAAACCTCAATGAGATGTTCAAGTCGGTCGTTGTTACGCTGTTCAAGGATTTTTTTCTTGTAACCGGCATCTTAGCGGTCCTCTTATGTCTCAACTGGCGACTGGCCCTGTTGTCCTTTGTCCTTCTTCCCTTCATCTTCGGGCTGACGTTCCTTTTCAGCACAATGGCGAGGGAGGCATTCAGGGAACTCCGGGCCACGGTTGCAAGAATAAACGCCTTTCTCCAGGAACGTCTTACCGGGATGCGCGTGATACAACTCTTTGTCAGGGAAAGATTTCAAATGGACACTTTCGGCCGGATCAACCGCGAAAATTATTTGGCCGGTATGAAACAGATACGCGTTTTTGCAGTCTTCATGCCGGTCATGGAGCTGTTTTCGTCCATTGCCGTTGCCCTTTTGATCTGGTACGGAGGCGGTAAGGTTATCGAGGAACAGTTGACACTTGGGTCTTTAGTCGCCTTTATCAGTTACATCCAGATGTTCTTCAAACCCATTCGGGATATCTCTGAAAAGTATAACATCATGCAATCGGCCATGGCATCTACCGAGCGCATATTCGAATTCATGGATCACGGGGAGGAGATCCCGGAACCGGAACATTCCCCGGCGCCGTCCGGAATCAAAGGACACCTGGTTTTCGAAAAGGTTTCGTTCTCTTACGAAAAAGGTCGCCCTGTGCTGAAAGACATTTCCTTTGAAATAAAGCCCGGCGAAACGGTCGGCATTGTGGGGGCAACGGGATCGGGCAAAACCACGTTGATGAACCTGATCGAACGATCCTATGATCCGGACATGGGAACGGTGTTTCTGGATGGTATTGATCTCAGGAAATGGTCAAAAAGCCGACTTCACAAAAACATGGGCCTGTGCATGCAGGACGTTTTTATCTTTGCGGGGAACTTAGCCGAAAATATCTCTTTGGGCCGTGAAGAAATAGATGTCAAGGCAGTTGAACTGGCAGCCGGAGAGGTAAATGCACTTCCGTTTATACGTAGGCTCCCTGAAGGTTTTAACCATGAAATCGGTGAGGGCGGGTCCACTCTTTCGGCCGGTGAGAGACAGCTCTTGTCATTTGCCAGGGCCCTGGCATTGAACCCTCAATTGCTAATCCTTGACGAAGCCACATCGAGTGTGGATCCGGCTACCGAAAGTCTTATCCAGGATGCAATTTTACGGATGGCCGACAAAAGAACCACTCTGATCGTGGCCCACAGGCTCTCCACAGTCAGAAATGCAGACCGGATATTAGTAATGCACCATGGCCGACTCGTGGAGCAGGGAAGGCATGAAGAACTGATGTCCTTGGGAGGGATCTATTACAAGCTGAATAAGCTGACACTAATGTAACGTAAACAACACACCTTGAGACCTTTGAAAAAGGGCCATTTCTGGATGGACACTAACTAACGAACCGGTTATAATCGACCATTCTGGCGAGGACATTAACGGCATTCTCCGGGGTCTGGTAAAACAAGCCGCTGTATCTTTTCCCGGCCACGGGCCGGACGGTCCCTTCATTTGTGTTTGCTAAGGAAACGCCGATTATCGGCTTCTCGTAGGTCTCCATTAATTCCACTATTTTTGCAATATAGTCCTTTTCATATTCACGGCTGAGAGCGCTCATCTGTTTCAAGAATTCCTCGGAGACAGTGGCATCCACCTCACGCGTGGACTCAATAAGCGAGCGAACAAGCTCAAGCCGGCCCACGATTCCAAGGCTTATTACCGCATCAATGCCTTCCCATTTCAAGAGTTCTTCAACGGCCACAATGGGGACCTCAAGGTCACGGGTCCCCACCAGATCCACAGGGTTTCCTTTGCTCCAGAACTGCGGAAGATACCTTCCGATGGTTTCAATTATACTCTCCGGAATATCGGGAATCACAAGTCCCCTCAGGTTGCATTCATCAGCGGTCACCACTCCCCATCCCCCGCCTAAGGTGACAATGCCGACCCTGTTACCCCTGGGAAGAGGCAGGGATGAAAAACCCGCGGACAAATCAAGCAGCTCTGTCGGAAATCTCACATCCAAAAGGCCTGCCTGGCGGCAAGCGGCCCTGAATATGGTCTGCTTTCCGCCCATGGATCCCGTATGGGAGGCCGCTGCCGTCCGTCCCGCTTCGGTCCTGCCGCCTTTTAAAACGATCACGGGTTTCTTGCTATGTACTTTCCTGACAACATCCAGAAAACGCCTGCCCTCTCCCACGGTCTCCATATACAGGACAATGATTCTGGTTCGGGGATCATCCTTCAGGTATTCCAGATAATCGGTACAGGAGAACATGGCCTCATTTCCCGAACCCACAAAAAGAGAAACACCAATCCCCTGCTCCTCGGCCCAGTGGATAAGCTGAAGGCCCAGATTACCCGACTGGGACACAAAGGCCACAGAACCCTCCCTGGGCCTCGTGTGGGATCCGGTGGCGAAAAGTTTTGCATAAGGGCATATAATCCCCATGGTATTGGGCCCCACTAAGGCCAGGCTTTTTTCCCTGCACATTGAGGTAATATGCTTCTCAAGCCGTTTCCCGGCCTCGTCCGTCTCGCTGAACCCGGAGGTGATTAACACCACACCCCTTACCCCTTTTTCACCGCATTCCTCCAAGATTCCCGGAATGGCGCCGGCCGGCGTGGCAATAAAGGCAAGGTCAACTTTCTCGGGGATATCAAGGAGCCGAGAGTAAGCAGTGAGGCCGGATATGGATTTTTCCTTAGGGTTAACCGGGAATATTTTTCCCCCAAAATTACCGGCAATAATATTGCTGAGGATTAACTGGCCCCATTTTCCAAACGTCGACGATGCCCCTATAACAGCCACTGCTTTGGGATTAAAAATCGCATCAAAATTCTTAGCAAGAGTGTCAGCAGTCATGATTATTCCTTTTTATTTTTTGTAATGATATTAGCATAATTTCCTTTTTTATCAACTCGCAAAGTCCATATAACCACGAAGCAATTTTATGACTTGATCTCCCCATGGACTATTTCATACTATAGAGGCTGTTCATATACCTTTCGGAGCCTTTACATTTGAAAAGATATAGAGACTTTAACAGCTATCTGAGAGAAATATTCGGGGAACGCGTTCAAAAAATTTCCTTAGATGCGGGCTTAGGATGCCCGAATCGGGATGGAACAATTTCGAACACGGGCTGTATTTTCTGTGATTCCCGCGGTTCGGGAACAGGGGCCCTGATCAATGACGGGCTTTCCATTGACGAGCAGATTGTCCGGGCCCAAAGCTATATGCAAAAACGCTACAAGGCAAAAAAGTACATTGCCTACTTTCAATCCTTTACAAATACCTATGCCCCGCCTCCCAAGCTTAAAGCACTTTACGACCAGGCACTGGCGCACAAGCACATGGTCGGTCTATCCGTTGCCACAAGACCTGATTGTATAGATGAGGATGTCCTAAAACTCGTTAGTTCCTACAAAAATAACCATCTTGTCTGGATCGAATACGGCCTGCAGTCTGCCCATGACATGACCCTCAAACGAATCAACCGTGGCCATGACGTGGCCTGTTTTGAACAAAGCGTCCGTATGGCCGCTGAATACGGAATAAACATATGTGCCCACATCATTTTAGGTCTGCCCGGCGAA
>JAFDAP010000211.1 GCA_019313765.1 Deltaproteobacteria bacterium
TTTTTCAACAAAAGGTTAACCAGGGATCCTGGTAACCACCAAAATACGTAATGGCGGCCCAAGTTATAGAGTTGGGGAGGCTTCACGAACTCACCCTAAAGGGCTCGCTCGCCTTCCCAACATCTATAACTTGGAACTGTACCAGTTACAACAGAACTTGCTATTGCCTTTTTTCAGGGTTCTTCAAACTATTTGACTCTTCCCTGGATTTCTGATAGCTCATCCGTTGTTTCTCCTTTAATGTTTGAGCGTTTTCGTTTAGACTCAGAGACCTTTGAAGCGCTATCGTCTTAAAAATGCGGTTTATTCTTACATTGAAAACCTGGTCCTCTGGGCCAGTCGAAGATCCCGCTCCACGGGGGTCAGAGATAGATGTTTCTGCCTTGGAGTTTTGTGTCTAAAAATACAAATTACAAGCACCAAATTACAAATGGTTCGACAGGCTTACCATCCTGGGCGAAGTCGAAGGATAAATCTCAAATTCCAATATTCAATGACCAAAACCTTCAAGGACAAGACATTGTTTGGATTTTTGAATTTTGGTCATTGAAATTTGTTTGATATTTGGGATTTGATATTTGGAATTTCAATAACTCAATGAAATTCCAATAGAGCACACCCCCTCTTGGGATAACCAAAGGCTGGTCCTCTGGGCCAGCATTTTTACTGTTGGCATATACATGGATATTTTCACAACTGAAAAACACTCAGTGGTTCGGCGGTCGGTGCGCTCCTTTTGCGATCGTGAGATATTGCCCATTGCCAAGACCATAGACCAGGAAGCATATTTTCCATGGGAGGTTGCGGAAAAGATGGGAAACCTGGGCTATTTCGGAATTCAGGCCCCACGTGATCTGGGCGGCGCCGGGCTCGACTCTGTAAGCTATGCGATTGTGGTGGAGGAAATCTCCAGGGCAAGCGCAAGTCTGGGGCTTTGTGTGACCGTTCATAACAGTGTAGCCTTATACCCCATACTGGCATTCGGCACGGAAAACCAAAAAAAGAAATGGGTCCCGCCCCTCGCCAGTGGGGAGAAGATCGGGGCCTTTTGTCTCACGGAGCCAAATGCGGGGTCTGACGCAGGGGGAATTGAGTCCACCGCCATTTTCGAGGGCGACCATTATATTGTTAATGCAAACAAGGTCTTTGTCACAAACGGGGGTATCGCCGATATCTGTCTTATTTTCTCGCGGACAGACCCGTCCGCCGGCCAAAAGGGAATTAGCGTAATAGTAGCCGAAAGGGGAACACCCGGCTTTGTCGTGGGTGACCTTGAGGATCTCTGCGGTGTGAGGGCCAATCCCGTAAGCTCCATCCGGCTCTACGATTGCCCCGTACCAAAGGAGAATCTGCTTGGCCGCGAGGGTATGGGCCTCAGGATCGGTTTTGCGGCCCTGGACACCGGGCGGATGGGGGTTGCTGCCCAGGCCGTGGGCATCGCACAGGCTGCCCTGGACGAGACGTTACTGTACGTCAGGCAGCGACGCCAGTTCGGGGTTCCCATTTATAAGCACCAGGCCATTCAATTGATGGTGGCCGACATGGCCACGGCAGTAGATGCGGCCCGACTCATGGTTTACCGGGCTGCAGTGCTTCGGGACCAGGAAAAGCCTTATTCTCAGGCATCTGCCATGGCCAAGCTGTACGCCTCTGAAGCCGCCTGCAGGGTGACTGATACGGCAGTCCAGATTCACGGCGGATACGGCTACTCCAAATCCTACCCTGTGGAACGTTTTTATCGTGATGCCAGGGTGACCCGGATCTATGAAGGGACTTCCGAAGTACACCGTATGGTGATTGCAAGAGGGTTGCTTGATAAATAGGATCATTTTAAGCGCGGAAATTATGTCACATCACATTATCGTTAGCATCAAATCAATTGTAAGCGGGCCACCGGACGGACTTGTTCTCCACAGTCAGGAAACCGGTGAAATGAATATCTTTGACCGGCCGGTGCTCGAAGCTGCCCTTCGCATACGGGAGGAAATCGGCGGGTCAATAACCGCCATGACCATGGGACCTGAGGCAAGCAAATATGTCCTGTTTGAGGCCATGGCCATGGGAGTTGACAGGTCCGTTTTGATCTCCGATCCGGCCCTTGCGGGATCAGACACATTAGCGACATCCACAGTTCTTGCCGCTGGTGTCAGCAAGCTTCCGCCTGCTGATTTGTTGCTCTTCGGTCTTCGGACATCGGACAGCGACACAGGACATGTGGGGCCCCAGGTTTCGGTGCTTTTAGGTCTACCTTTGGTTACAGGAGTCAGGACAATCGATTTCATGGAGAACGGTCTGAAAGTGGTGCGCATCATAGATGGCTTTGAGGAAAGCTTCGAGGTTTTTTATCCGTCGGTCTTAACCATCCATCCGAAAGAATTTCAACCCCGTGACGCGCGTCTTGCCGGTATCGAGACGGCCTTTGTTGATGATGAAATTGAGATATGGGACCTCTCTATGCTCGAACTTTCCCCGAATAGAGTGGGAGATCCCGGATCAGGCACCAGGGTACGGGCAATAAAAACGCTCGCAAGGGAGAGATCCTGTGAAGTTTTAAATGGGGAAATGGAGGAACAGGCTGACGAACTGGTCAATCGGCTGGTCGCCTCGGGCCTGATCGGATAAGCTTAAGATGGAAATAATCGGAAAAGGAGATATCTGGGTATATGGCGATTTGAGGGATCCGCGCCTCTTTGAATTCAGTCTCAGGGTCCTGGGAAAGGCCGGTGAACTGGCCGATTCCGTGTCTGCAAAGACGGCGATGTTATTTTTAGGCGACCCTGAAAAAAACAGCTCCGGACTCACGGGCGATTCGCCAAAAGGGATGAACCTGGCCCGGTGTGAGGCCGAAGCCATTAACCATGGTGCTGATCATGTCTTTGTGTTTGAGCATGATGATCTTTCTCTTCCGAGACCCGATATTCATGCCTCCATTCTGGCTGATACGGTGCTGGTCAGACCACCCCTGTTGGTTCTTTTTGCACTGACCGATTTCGGCAGGGAATTAGCGGCCCGGACAGCCCGCCTTTGTAATGCAGGATTGATTGCCGACTGTGCGGATTTAAGGCTCGAAGATAACACGATCATTGCAGATTGCCCGGCATGGGGCGGCAAATTCCTTGCGGAGATCGGTTTTTCAGATTTGTCACGCACCGGATTTGCCACGGTTTCTCGCCATACCGTCTTCACAGGAAAAAGAAAGGGCGACCCTGGCATTGTAAAACGGATCCCCGTAGATGCTGTACATGAGGAAGCAGGAATCCGTCTCCTGTCAAGCACCGTGGAGTCCCACATCCACAGAAAGTTAGAGGACGCGGAAATCGTGGTGGTGGGGGGCGCCGGCTTAGGCAATACAAAGGGGTTCGGTCTGGTGCGAGAACTTGCGGCTGCCCTTGGAGGAGAAATAGGAGCAACCAGGCCCCCCGTGCTGCAGCATTGGGTGGCCGAAGAGAGGCTCATCGGCCAGACCGGAAAGACCGTCAGGCCCAAATTGCTCTTTTCAATAGGCACTTCCGGGGCCTTTCAATATACGGCAGGAATAACCGATGCAGAGACTATAGTCGCCATCAACCGGGACCCCAATGCCTCCATTTTTGAACTGTCCGACATCGGCATTGTAGCGGATGCGAGTACATTCGTTCCCCTGTTGACGGAAAAACTTCAGAAGGCCGTGATGCGAAAACTGGCCGATGCCCTGTGGGACCGTACCGGGAGCGGTGAGGGTGAAGCATCCGGATTCGGGGCAAAGATAAAAAAGCTCCGGGAAGGGAGGGATTGGACCATAGAGACATTGGCAGAGGCCACAGGAGAGTCTCCGGAGTTTATATCTCAAGTGGAGGCCGATGAGGTCTCTCCGCCGGTGAGCTTCCTGGTCCGACTGTCCAATGCCCTCGGGATCGATCCGGGTGTTTTTCTTCACAAGGGCGAAAAAGAGATACTCAAAGACCAACGACACAGGGCCTATGTCAGGCGGACCCAGAACTATTCATACCAGACCCTCACCGATGGCACTGAAAATGATCATTTGCAGGCATTTATGATCACCATAGAGTCCCAACATGCCCACAAACCGGTAGCTTATAAACATGAGGGGGAAGAATTTATCTTTGTAATGGAAGGTGAGCTTGAATTTACATTAGGGAAAAAGGCACATCATCTTAAAGAGGGTGAGTCGATCCACTTTAATTCAAATATCCCGCATAAACTGAAAAGTCTGTCAAACAAGCCTACACGTTGTCTGGTTATTCTGTATACCATATGACGCAAATCTGTGTCTTTTGCATAGACCTTGAAAATCCGGCGACACTTTGTGCCCTGGATCATGAATCTTGATATCAGTGTGAATATCTGCCTAACAAGTCTTTTAATAATCCCCATGCCCAAACGATCTTTTTTTTGGCCTTCGTAATGGCCTTTGTCCCAACTACTGAATTAGATATGGTTCCCCCGTTAACTCCTTCTTTACTGACGATATCGCTGTTACTGTTGTTCTGCTTGCTCAATCC
>JAFDAP010000212.1 GCA_019313765.1 Deltaproteobacteria bacterium
GCCTGCCTCATCAAGCATTTTCCTGGCCTCCTTACTCAGATAGGCCAGGTCACCGCTGTCTAAGCGAATACCAAGGAGTTTATGGCCCTTTTCCCTAAGCTCACGTCCCACCTGAATGGCATTAGGCACACCGCTTTTGAGTGTATCGTAAGTATCGGCTAAAAGTAGACAGGCATCCGGATATACTTTGGCGTAGGCGCGGAATGCCTCCAGCTCGCTGGAGAAACTTTCAACCCAGGAATGGGCGTGTGTCCCCCTGACCGGAATGCCGTAGATTCGTCCCGCTAACACATTTGAGGTGGCATCAACTCCACCCACATAAGCGGCACGGGACGCCATCAAAGCACCGTCCGGTCCGTGTGCCCTGCGAAGGCCAAAGTCGATTACAGGGTCTCCGTTGGCGGCCCAGTTTACCCGGGCCCCTTTAGTGGCAATGAGGGTCTGGAAGTTCATTATGTTGAGCAGTGCGCTCTCGATTATCTGGGCCTCGGGCAGGGGGGCGGTCACCCGGATCAATGGTTCATGGGGAAAGACCACAGTTCCCTCGGGAATGGCCCACAGGTCCCCGGCAAATTTAAAATTATCGAGGTATTCCAGGACCTCATCGGAAAAGATGCCCAGACCATCGAGATAAGAGAGGTCTTTCTTGTTGAAGCGGAGTTTCCGTATGTAGTCTATCACGTCGGCCAGGCCGGCCAGTACGCAATAACCCCCATCATCGGGGATACTACGGAAGAAATAATCAAAGGTAGCCCACTGATCCTTCTTTCCCTCACGAACGTACCCTCCCACCATGGTAAGTTGATAAAGATCTGTCTGTAAGGCCAACTGTGACCACATATGGAACGTCTCCTGATGACAAAAGATCTTCTTAATTCAATCCTATCGCATTACACAAGAGATCAGGTTTCAGGTGTCGGGTGTCAGGATCAAAAAATAATCATCCTTGAAGCGCCAACCTTAACCTTATAAAATGACGGGGTAGGATTAAGAGGTTGTTAGTGCCCATCCACAAATCAATTTTGGGCAATAGCGAGTTTCCAATTAAGAAATGAGATATTTTTTACAAGATCAAGGAAATCAAGGGATTGCGCGGAGGCGTACTATAGTACGCCGTACGAGTGATCCCGCAGATTGACGCCGAGATTGTGAAAAATAGCCATTTATGGATGGAAACTAGTTAATAATAGAAAAACGGCTTAGGCATGTCAACTGATCATCGCCTTTTCCCTCTCCTGACCTTCCTGGCCTCTTCCTTCCATCCCTTTCGTTTTTTCCCCTTGGCCCGTCGTTGAAGATCAGGATCCTTAGACGGATCTAAAGCGAAGGTACCGGGAGTGAAGTCTGTGGGTTTCGGTTTAGCTGCCTCTTTTTTTGCTTCCGCAGCAGCCCTCAGGCTTTCCAGTACTTCCTTTGAGACCTGGGGTCCGGCGATAAATCCGGCAGGTATCCCGGGACATAAGAACAGGTCGCCAAAGGTATGGAACAGGAGACCCTTACTTTGTGCTGATGCGGCCAGAATCTCCAGAAGTACAGGTTTTTGATCGCGCCTTTTTCCGATCCTCAGGATCATATCCTGATCAGGGGACAGGACAATATGTTTGCCCTCGGCCGATTTCAGGCCCTTTTCCATTACCACAGGATGCGCCTTTCTCCTTATCGGAGTAAACAGGAGCTTCGGCAGCATGTCCGAGGGATGATCAAGGTCCATTTGCCATTGTCTATCCAGGACCCGGATACGTTTTTCCTCCGGCTGGAACAGGGACCTGTCCTTGCCTAAAAGAACTTCATTTATATGGGATTGCCTCACGTAATGCCAGCCCGGTTCTTCATGAATGGCCTGAAGCAGCTCCTTGTAGGGCACAAACCCGTCCATGTCCGGTACCAGCCCGAATTCATACGGTCTGTGGCCAAGCATGTAGACCAGGAAGCGGCTTAAGCTGTCTATCTTGATTTGATGATTTCGTTTACCCAGGACAAAGCTCCTTGTATCTGCTCAATTACTTGTGACGCCCCACTCACCCAATAGGCAGCAGGCTAAAGATATTCTGAAGCGGAATACGAAATAAATCCCAAATAACAAATCCCAAATAACAAATGGTTCGACAGTCTCACCATTCTGAGCGAAGCCGAAGGACAAATGACAATTACCAAAATTCTAAATAACAAACGGTTTTGATCATTGGGTATTGTAGCTTGAGACTAATTTGAAATTTGGTGCTTGTAGTTTGGAATTTATTTGTAATTTGGCGATTGTGATTTGTGATTTAGACCCCCAAAATTGTCATATCTCAGTTGCGAATATGCGTTGCGTGCAAATGAGAAATCAATTGACGAGCCTACGGTTTTTACAGTTCCTTCAATATCGTTATCCCTCTGTCTTTCATTTCCTTCAGTGCGGTTTCCGTGGTATCGGGCGCCACGCCCTTGGAAAGGCCTTCTACGACCGTGACCTTGTATCCCGCATTGGCCGCATCTATGGCCGTTGCCTTGACGCAGACATCTGTTGCAATCCCATACACAAAAAGGTTCTTGATTGCGTTTCTCTTGAGAATAGAATCCATCTCCGTTTTAGCTCCTCCATCGTCCTGAAAGCCGGAGTAACTGTCATACCTTGGGTCCCTTCCTTTCTGAACTATGGCCATGAAAATGTTATTGTCCACGAGGACCCTCGCATTCTCTGTCCCCTGTATGCAATGAGGTGGCCAGAGGACCTGGGTTCTTCCGTCGATCTTTATAACCTCGAATGCCTTTTTCCCGGGATGGTTGGTAAAGAAAGATACATGATTCACAGGGTGCCAGTCCTGTGTGCCGAAGACAAGGTATCCCTCCTTGCCGAGGGTCTCTGTTACCTGTCGGACCTTCCGGACAAAGGCACTGTCCGTGCCTTCGACTGCCAATGATCCTTCCTTCCACGTGGTGAAGTCTCCCTGGACATCCACCACAATTACTCCTGTTTTTTCGCCGGCAATGACCATTTTTGTCTAATCCCCCATTATTATAATATTGGAAACCTGGTAGTCTGGGCCAAGCCAGAGATAGATATTTTTGCCTTGGAATTTTGTGTCTAAAAATACAAAAAACAAGCACCAAATTACAAATAAATCACAAATTCCAATATCCAATGACCAAAACCGGGCTAACAAACGAACGTCCAACATCGAACATCGAACTTCCAACGTCGAATTAGGGTACGCCTTCGGCGTTTCAATTTTATTAAAAAAACGGAGCGAAGCGACATCCACCTTCGATGTTCGATGTTGAGCGTTCGATGTTCGACGTTCATCTTTTTCCTGTTTGGTTTTTAGAATTTTGGTCATTGGAATTTGTTTGATATTTGGAGTTTGATATTTGGAGTTTGATATTTGGAATTTTAATAATCCAAAATAATTCCAACAAAGCGAACCCCCTTCGGGGACAAACAAAGCCGGGCTTCTGGGCCAGGATCTTTACTTCAGCATCATCTCGGGAAGGAAAAGGGCAATCCCGGGAAAAAGTGTAATGATAAATACGATGACAAATATTGCCAAGAGAAAAGGGGCAACACCACGGAAAATGGTTTCCACAGGCGTGTCCTTTGCCACTCCGGCCACGGTATAAATATTGAGCCCCATGGGCGGGGTTATCAGCCCTGCCTCCATCATCAGTACCGCTATGACGCCAAACCAGATAGGGTCAAAGCCTAAGGCCAGTACGACCGGGAAAATGACCGGCATTGTCAACACCATCATGGATATGGCATCAAGGAAACAACCTAAAAACAGATATATGACGACAATAATTGCATGAATCAGGTATGGCGACACATCAAGACCGGCGGCCCATGCTGCTACCTTTACTGGAATTGTTGACAGTGCCAGAAAGTAGCTGAACACATTGGCTCCCGCCACAAGGAACAGAACCATGACCGAAATGCGCACGGCCTCTTTGAGCGCCCCTGTCAGGTTCTCCCAGCCCAGTCTTCTTTTAATTAGAGCAACCAGGAATAGGACCGTTGCTCCAATTGCACCGGCTTCGGTAGGCGTAAAAAAGCCCGAATATATGCCGCCCATCACCAACAAGAAGATGGCCAACGGTTCCCATACGCCGAGAAGTGACGAGAACTTTTCACCCCAGCCGACTGCTTCAGGACTTGCCGGGGCAAGACTCGGGTTCAGTTTTACCCAGACTATAACTATCCCTATGTAGGCCGCTGTCAGGATCAGACCGGGAATCATACCGGCAATGAGGAGTTTACCGATGGACTGCTCCGTAAGCATACCATAGACCACAAACCCGATACTGGGTGGGATCAGAAAACCCAGGGTTCCACCCGCGGCAATACTTCCAGTGGCAAGCCTCGGATGATAGTTAAATCGCTTCATTTCGGGAAGGGCAACGGTCCCCATGGTGGCTGCCGTAGCAACAGATGAACCGGATACCGCGGCAAACCCGGCACAGGCGCCGATTGTCGCTATGCTAAGACCCCCGGGCAACCTGCGCAGCCACTTGTCAAAGGTCG
>JAFDAP010000213.1 GCA_019313765.1 Deltaproteobacteria bacterium
TTTCCAAATAACCCAGTATACCATTGTCTCTCCGAGGCGTAGGATCGTGCATCTACGAGCCGGAGGCCCAAAGCCCATTCTTCCATCATTCCACTATTCCAACATTCCAATTGGGGCGAAGCCCCTAAGTTCAACATAAGCCCGGGATCGGTGTAGCGCAGGGCTTCAGCCCTGCTTAGGCCATGGCACGGCTAAAGCCGTGGGCTACATTTGTCAGCACGGCTAAAGCCGTGGGCTATATTTGTCAGCAGAATTTGAAAAAAATAAATACCATGAAATTTGAATAGGAAATGTTTTATTGAAATTCTTTTACAAAAAAATGAGATAACTTCTCAAAAAGTCCGGGTGACTTCAAAAACAAAATCCATGCCTGCCGCCGACACTGTGCTAAGAAAGGAGTTGTCGGACTTCCCTAACTTATTGAGAACTTACCAATCGAGGCCCTATGACTGTGCCATGGCCGCCAGTTGGGAAAAGGCCACCGGATCATGAACAGCCATATCAGCGAGTACCTTGCGATCCAATGCAATTCCTGCCTTATTGAGACCTCCAATCAGCCTGCTGTAGGATAAACCGTTTTCCCGTGCAGCAGCATTGATCCTCATTATCCAGAGACTGCGAAATTCTCTTTTCCTGACCCTTCGGTCGCGATAGGCATACATCCCGGCCCTGCTCACGGCAACTGACGCGGTCCGGAGCTGTTTGCTCAGGCCCCCTCTGTACCCTTTGGCGGCCTTCAATATCTTGTTTCTCCTTCTCCTTGCCTTAAAACCCCTCTTTACCCTTGGCATTGCAACACCCCTTTGGATTTTCGATTGATGATTATCAGCCAGCAATAACTAATATTCAATCTTCAATATTCAATTAACTCAGGCCCTCAACGATAGGGAATGAGTTTGGCAATCTGTTTTAGATTAGCAGAATCCACCAGAGTCGATTTTCTCAAGCCCCTTTTCCTTTTTGTGCTCTTTTTTGTAAGGATATGGCTGGAAAAGGCCTTGTTCCTTACGATCTTTCCCGAACCCGTGTACTTAAATCTCTTGGCCGCGCCACGGTTTGTCTTTATCTTTGGCATTTTTCGCCTCCATACGCTTGTGTATTTTAAATAACATTTTAAGAAAAATTTGTGTAGGGGCGTCAAGCATCACACCTACAAAGTAAAAATCCTGGCCCAGAGGACCACGCTTTGGTTATCCCCAGAGGGGATTTGCTTTGTTGGAGTTTCATTGACTTATTGAAATTCCAAATATCAAACCCCAAATATCAAACAAATTCCAATGACCAAAATTCGAAAATCCAAACAATGTCTTGTCCTGGAAGGTTTTGGTCATTGAATATTGGAATTTGAGTTTTATTTGTAATTTGGTGCTTGTAATTTGTATTTTTAGACACAAAAATCCAAGGCAGAGCCATCTAACTCTGACCTGGCCCATCGAAGATCCCGTTACGCGGGGGAGGACCAGGTTTTCAATGTAAGAATAAAAGCCCCACCAATGTTCCGACAAAGGAGATATAACATGGGGCTTACTAAATGACTGACGACAAATGAGGGTTGACATCTGATTACACAATCAGTGTCAGGTCTTGTTCATTTAGGGACAATCAGCATGGTCATTCTATTCCTGGCCTCCCGTGTGGGTTCCTGATCCACTGTACCCAGGTCCTCAACTTCCCCGGCTACCCTTTTAAGAAGTCTGACCCCGGCATCCATGAAAGCCATTTCACGGCCCCGAAAAAAGACGGTCACTTTCACACGGTTCTTCTGTTCCAGAAATTTTTTGATATTCTTTAGCTTGAAACCCAGGTCATGGTCCTCTGTGTGAGGCCTTAGTTTGATCTCCTTGAGCTGGAAAGCCTTGGTCTTTTTACGCGCCTCCTGCACCTTCTTGCTTGTCTGGTACTTGAATTTGCCATAATCCATAATCCGGCAAACAGGAGGGTCCGAATTGGGCGAAACCTCCACAAGATCCAGGCCTACATCTTTTGCCGCGTTCAGTGCCTCCTGAATGGATAATATGCCAAGCTGCTCGCCTTCAGCCGAAATCAACCTGATCATCCTTGCCCGGATACGTTCATTTATCCTGACATCTTCATTTTTTTTGCCTATGGCCATTACCTCCTTTGTCTACAGTCCTCTGCAACAAGGTCAATAAATTCCTTTGCGGTCATGAAAGGAAGATTTTGACCACTCCTCTGCCTTGGGGTTACCCCCTCCTTTTCGCATTCACGGTCCCCTATAATCAGCATGTAGGGTATCTTCCGTAACTGAGCCTCTCTGACTTTCAGCCCCAATTTCTCATTTCTAAAGTCCGCTTTCACCCTGAGGTCCGCATCAATCAGGGTACCCAGCAGTTTTTCACCGAAAGATATATTCCTGTCCGTCACCGTCAAAATCATCGCCTGGACCGGCGCAAGCCAGACGGGAAAAGCACCTGAATAGTGCTCTATCAGGACACCGATAAATCGCTCAATGGCTCCCAGAATGACCCGATGAATCATAACCGGCCGGTGTTTCTGACCGTCCCTATCAATAAAAACAAGGTCAAACCGCTCGGGAAGGGTAAAGTCACACTGAATAGTGGCGCATTGCCATGACCTTCCCAGGGCATCCTTCAACTTGACATCTATCTTTGGTCCGTAAAAGGCCCCTTCTCCCTCGTTAATGTCGTATGGCAGGTTACTGTCGTCCATGGCCTTTATGAGGGCGCTTGTGCCCAGTTCCCAGTCTTCGTCCGATCCGATCGACTTCTCAGGCCGGGTGCTGATCTCCAGGTCATAGTCAAAGTTGAATATGCCCATAACATCCTTAACAAAATCGAGCACACCCTTTATTTCGCCGTTCAATTGCCCCGGTGTGCAGATGATATGTGCGTCGTCCTGGGTGAATTCCCTCACCCGGAAAAGCCCGTGTAAAACCCCTGAGCGTTCATGCCGGTGTACCGTCCCCAATTCAAAATATCTTTTAGGCAGGTCCCGGTAACTCCTTATTTTTGAACCGTAAATGAGCATATGGGAAAGACAGTTCATGGGCTTGATGCCATAGGATTGGTCATCAATCTCCGTAAAATACATATTCTCACGGTAGTTTTCAAAATGCCCGGACTTTTTCCACAATTCGGTCTTCAGTATCGTAGGACCCTTGACCAGGTCATAGCCCCTTTTCAAATGCTCCCTTATTTCAAAATCCTCGAGGATATGCCTCAGCATCATGCCATTGGGATGCCAGACGATCATGCCTGCGCCGATTTCATCAAAGGTACTGAAAAGCTCGAGTTGGGGCCCTAATTTGACGTGATTCCTCTTCTTGGCCTCTTCCAGGTTGTGAAGGTGCTTCTTCAGGGCCTTCCGGTCGGCAAAACCCACGCCATAGATTCGGCTGAGCATGGCCCTTTTTTCATCGCCCCGCCAGTAGGCACCGGCCACCTTATTCAAATGAAACGCCTTGATCATGCCGGTCGATGGAACATGAGGACCCCGGCATAAATCGGTAAAATTTCCCTGGGTGTACAGAGAAACCTTTTCGGCCCCGAGATCCTCAATGAGTTCGACCTTATAGTCCTCCCCCTCTTCCTTAAAAAAATTAATGGCCTCCAGACTCGTCATCTCCTGCCGGGTAAAGGGAAGGTCGGCCTTGATGATCCCCTCCATCCTTTCTTCGATCTTAGGCAGGTCTTCCTCCTTAAATGGCCGTTTGTAATCAAAGTCATAATAGAAGCCATCTTCAATGGACGGGCCGATGGTCACCTTTACACCCGGAAAAAGCTCTTTGACGGCCATGGCCATAACATGGGAGGTACTGTGCCGGAGTATTTCGAGTCCTTCCTCCGAATCCATATAAACCGGTTCCACTTCCGCCCCGGAGTCAATGGGGCTTGAAAGATCGCGGGCCTCACCATTGACCTTCACCGCCACCACTCTGTCCAACCGTTTCGGCTTCAGTTGCTGCAATACCTCCTCGGCGGAAGACATGGGCTTCACCTCAATTTCATCGGCAGGCTTATCTTTCAAATGAACGGAAACCGTCATAACCACTTCAACCCTCTAAAGCAAATAAGGCACCCGAGATAGACAGTTCACTCACTCAGATGCCTCATATTGTTTTCTTTCAAAAATCCAATTTAGTGAAAAAACCTATCTCTTTGCCCTTTTCAGAGAAAAAATCTATGTTATAAATGAACGACCAGACCCCAAAACTTAATTTATATAATCAATAACATGAAGAAATGCAAGTAAAAAACAATGTTCCCGTGGACAAAAAAAGGGTTGCGACGAATGCCACAACCCCATGATTTTACTTGGTAGGCACGAAGAGATTTGAACTCTTGACCCCTACCGTGTCAAGGTGATTAACTACTTGATATTGTTATATTTATTGATATACGGTGGTAAATATTCGGTTAACCCGTATTATGGAGCATGTCAAGGTGTGCAGAGTATTTCTTTGAAGTCAAGCGAAAGTGGGAATAGGAAGATATCTTTTTTTGGAAGAGAAGCCGA
>JAFDAP010000214.1 GCA_019313765.1 Deltaproteobacteria bacterium
CTTGGCTAAGGGACGAGCGTATCTGGCAATGGCCCTTTCTATCTTGAATATCTTCTTCATATACCAGTCCAAGGTGGTCGGAATGCTGATAAACCTGAGCGATTCGCCTGTGGGTGCACAATCAAGGAGGATTACATCAAATTTCTTTGTCCGGACATAGCGGTTGATGTGGAGAAGCATGCTGACCTCCTCCATCCCCGGCAAAATGGCCAACTCCTCGGCCAAGATCTCATCCAGGCCTGTGGTATTAAGGAGGGTTGAGAGGTATTTGTGGATATCTCCCCAGTTCTTCTCTATCTCTTCCTGGATGTCCAACTCCTGTATCCACAGATTCTTTCTGATCTTGGTCAGGCTTCCCCTCTCCTCGTCAATCAAGCTCTTGTTCAGGTCAAAGATATCCGATAGACTGTGGGCCACATCCAAGGACATGACCACGGTCCTGTGTCCCGCTTCAGCCGCCCTTATCCCGGTGGCAGCGGCTACACTGGTCTTTCCGACACCCCCCTTTCCGGCAAAAAATATTATTCTCATTTGACTTCCATCCGGGTAATAATGATATGTTGTGCAAGGTATTTTGTTTCGTATCCTACCACACAATCCGGAGTATTAAAAGCAGAACCCATGAACTCTTACAAAAGGAGATAATTCATATGGATATTACCTTCCTGGGAACAGGCGGGGCCTGGGGCGTCCCGGAATTGAACTGCGACTGCCTAATATGCCGTGAAATGCGCCGGAAAGGTGAAAAAAGGGAGCGAACGTCACTCCTTCTTACCAATGAGACCACGCTTCTCATTGACTGCGGACCTGATGCCAGGGCCCAGCTCTCAAGACAGAAGGTGGACACCATTGACGGGGTCTTGATTACCCATGAACATAGTGATCACTATATAGGTTTTGACGAGCTTTTTGCGTACAAGAGGAATGGTCCTCGAGGGTCCTTTGACCCGATACCGGTTTACCTCACTTCAAAAAGCCATGAAGTTATCAAAAATCGGTTTGGTTATTTGGAAGATATGGAAGTGATAAGGATATCTACAATAGAGCCCAACCGCTGGTTTTCCGTGGGGGAGTTTCAGGTCCTTCCTTTTGACACCTTTCACGGTCCCTTTGCAAAGGGATCCGTGGGGTTCATTATCAAATTCAAAGACCTTTCGGGCAAGGATGGGCAAGTGGCATACACATCCGATTTTTCAGAAATCCCCGAGCCTCCCTCCGAGCTTTTCAATCCGGACTACCTTGTCATTCAGGCCTTCTGGCTGAATGAACCGGTCAATAACCGGCCCAATCATATGAGCTTTCAAAGGGCCATTCATTTCATTGAACTCCTCAAACCAAGGAAGGAGACATTCCTGGTGCATATCGGGGAGGCCGATATGGTCCCGGGCGACCCGGCCAATAATATACTCAAAAAATATGAACCCAAGGATCCTTTGAGGCCCCCATCCGGAGGAGATCCTTATCCCATACCCCTCAACCAGGAACAGTGGCAGAAAACCGTAGATCGTGTCATCTCCGACAGAAACCTCCCTTATAAGGTCACGGTTGCCTATGATGATCTCCGGATCAAGATTTGATTTTTTGACCTGATAAGTCGGCTTCCGAGGCCTTTTGTGATCATAAATTGGCATCCTTCATTTATCGCTTTACACTTTCTCATTCTTTTTGACAGGATGAACAGGATCTTCAGGATCAATTTGTCTCATCTTGTTGATCATTGTGTAAGCTCAAATTTAAACTCAAGTTTCGCACCCCATGTATTACTATTCGGGCAAGTGAGCAAATGAAGGCTTGTGCTAATAAAAAGGGCTGCTTACGTAGGGCCTTTAAGTTTTCTATCGTCTTTTGTTTAAGTGGTCTCAACCTCAGTTTGTCAATATTGAATACATAGGAGTAACCATCGCTTAAATCGACTTTCAACCGTCGGATTGTAATGTTATATTTTGAATGATGGGGTGCGAAACTTGAGTTTAAATTTTTAGAGCGATTCGTCTTTCTGATTTACAGGATTTGTACCAGAATCTTATCCAGTTCATCCTGTTTATCCTGTCAAAGATTCTTTTTGCGCTTTTTGTGCCTTTTTTCGGCCAATTTCTCTGCTCAAAAGTGTAAACTACTTTTCTGCCTTTATGAAGGATACCTATAAATTCCTTGCTTTTTCATCAGGTATTTTGAGATATTGACAAAAAATGATATCAATAATTAATTGTTCGGAATCATTGAATTCTTGAGGAGGTAATAGAAAATGGTATCAAGACTAAAAGCTATGTCCGTTGCCCTGGTCTTTATGCTGCTGCTTCCGGCTTCTGCAATTAGTGCGGAAAAGTCGCTGATTTTTTACATCTTAGACGGCTCAGGTTCAATGTGGGGTCGTGTTGATGGCAGGCTCAAGATCCAGGTGGCCAAGGAGGTCATGAATACCCTACTTAGCGAAACCCCAGACGACATTCAGTGCGGCATCATGATCTATGGACATCGAAAGAAAGGGGATTGTTCCGATATCGAGATGATTGTCCCGATAGGAAGGCTCAACAGAGAGGCGGCCATCGGCAAGATCAATAGGATAACTCCGAAGGGAAAGACCCCGATCTCTGACAGCATTGCCATGGCCATTGATAAGATCAAAGGAACCGAGTATGCCAGTACGATTGTTCTTGTCAGCGACGGAATAGAGACATGTGGAAAGGACCCATGTGCCCTGACTAAATCATTGAAGGAGAGTGGTATCAATTTTGTGATGCATGTTGTCGGCTTTGGTGTCAAAGGCGGTGCTGCAAAACAGCTTGCCTGTATTGCCGAAGCTGGAAGCGGGAAATATTTTTCCACCTCAAACGCCACAGACCTGTTAGCTGCCCTGAATCAGATAAAAGAGAGTGTAGTGGAGAAAAAGGAGATCAAGGCTCCACCCGCCAAAGTAGAACCGACTCCTGAGCCTGCCCCCATCGAGCAGAAAATCTCCAAAAAATCTACCTCAATCCGGATAAAGGCCAAAGGACCCGGAACGATCTCCTTAAAGCATGACTCCTGGCTCAAACCGCCATCCTACTGGAAACTGATCGATCCTGAAACAGGGGAAGAAAAGGCGCGATTCCGAGGCCTCGAAGACCAGCTTGTTCCTCCGGGAGAATACCAGATTGTGTGGAAACAGAGTGAACATGGGCACGGTGAAGTGATTCTCGGCGAGGTGATTTCCGTGGAATCCCGGAAAACCACAGATGTTATATTGAAGACCGGGATTCGGCCTGTTAAACCTGCCTGGGTAAAGCAGCCCAGATTCTGGGGACTTCAAGATCCGGCATCAAAAAAAGTGTTTGCCCACTTCAAACCGCTTGAGACACAGATTGTGCCATCTGGCGAATACGATCTCATATGGCGGCAATCCGAACATGGGGCCAGAACACTTACGCTGGCAGAAGTGACCATAGAACCAGATAAGGTCACCGAGGTGCCACTCACCACGGCCCTGAATCCCGTACCTGCAGATTGGCTTCCAAAGAGACTTCGCTTCTGGGAACTTCAGGATGTGGCAACCGGAAAACCTGTGGCAGGGTTTTCAATGGGTTTTGTTCCCCAACTGGTTCCGGCTGGAACTTATCGGTTTATTTATAGAAAAGACGAGCATGGCAGTTCCAATTCCTATTTAGGCGACGTCACTATTCAAGAAGGGAAGATGAATGAGTTTCCCATCAATACCGGCATTAAACTCATCCCCCAGTCTGGAATGAAGCCCCCCTATCGTATCAAGTTCATTGAGCTCAACGACAGGGGAGAGGAAATCCGAACCGTTTTTCTGAGAGGGTCTTTTGATCCTATGCCGCTGAAACCGGGTACGTACAAAATAACCTACCAGCAAAAAGATCACGGAAGTATTTTAACCATCGTGGATTCCTTTGAGCTCCCTTCCGGGGCCCTTGTGGAGGTTGAGCTATAAAGAAAGAGTCATTCAAAGTTCGACATCGGAGTCTTCGCTTACCTGGTTTTTTTCACGCCTTGGCGTGATTGGACGTTCGATGTTCGATGTTGGACGTTCATCTTTCAAAACAACCCTGCACCCTTAGGCTTGAATCGGCCACTCTCCCCTCTCTTTGAGGACGTCCCGGAAAGTCGAAAGTGCCTCGTTGACAGCCGGCATGCCTGCGTAAGTAGCGACCTGGAAAAAGACTTCCGCGAGTTTTCTCGGGCTGCATCCCACATTCAAGGCTGCATTGACGTGGAGCTTTAATTCATCTCCCGCCCGGATCGCCGCCAGCATGGCACATGCAACCAACTGCCTTTCCGGCAAGGTAAGGACAGTCCGAGAATAGAGATTTCCTGTTATGAATCTCGAAAAATCGTTTGCCAGATCCCTGTCAAATTCCTTCCACATTAAATAGGGTGGATCCATCCGGATACCCTTTCCAAAGAGTTTTTTTGCAGTTTCCTGGGTCTTTTTTTTGATCTCTTCTTTACTCACAATTCAAATCCTCCTGTTTAGCGGGACA
>JAFDAP010000215.1 GCA_019313765.1 Deltaproteobacteria bacterium
AAAGACAGGGTGGAGGCCGATTCCGTGGAGACCAACAAGATGTTAGGTGTCTCCTTCCAGCAGCAGGGCATGCTTGACCTGGCCCTTGACAAATTTCGACGGCTTCCCCTTGAGGAGGGCGGGGCCAAGGACCTCCTCTATAACCTTGCCCTGGACTATGAGAGAAAAAGACAATTTGCAAAGGCCCTGTCTACCTATAACCTGATCCTTGAGGATGGCGAGGAATTCAAGGACTTGGCGGAACGCATTCCCAAGCTCAAGAGTGCGGAGTCCACCATGATTTTCGGGACAGGCGCGGGAGCATCTCATCCCGGGGATATCGGAACTTTCGGAGGCGACACAAAGCCGACCCTTGGCCGTTATGAAATAATTGGAGAACTGGGCCGGGGGGCCATGGGTGTTGTCTACAAGGGTGAAGACCCCAAAATCCACCGGACTGTTGCCATCAAGACGATCATGCTGTCGCAGTTCGAGGAAGATGCTTTGGATGACATGAAGGCCCGTTTTTTCAGGGAGGCCGAGTCCGCGGGATTGCTGGTCCATCCGAATATCGTTACAATTTATGACTGCGGGGAGGAACACGATCTGGCATATATTGCCATGGAATTCTTAGACGGGGAAGACCTGGAAGATTACACGAAACCGGATCACCTGTTTCCGATCCGGCAGACCATGAAGATTGTGGCCGACATAGCAGATGCCCTGGATTATGCCCATACCAAAGACATCGTGCATCGTGATATTAAGCCTGCCAACATCATGATGCTTAAAGAGACAAAAGAGGTCAAGGTGACGGATTTCGGAATCGCCAGGATTACTTCTTCCTCCCAGACCAAGACGGGTATTGTCTTAGGCACACCCTCTTATATGTCCCCAGAGCAGGTATCCGGTAAGAAAGTAGGTGGCCGTTCGGATATCTTTTCGCTTGGCGTGGTTCTTTTTGAGATGCTGACCGGACAGAAGCCGTTCACCGGCGAAGATATCACCTCCCTTATGTTCAAGATTGCCAAGGAACCACATCCCTCACCCAGGGAATTCAACCCGAAAATCCCGCCTGTGCTTGAAAAAATCATTGACAAGGCCCTTGAGAAGGATCTGGAGAAGAGGTATCAGAAGGGCGGGCAAATGGCATCACACCTCAAACAGGTGATTGCCCGGATGGATCAGGTGCTGGCTCAGAAGAAGGCCAAGGCCGCGTAATAACCTGGATTTATAATTCGTTGCGGGTTACGGGTTGCGAGTTACGGGTTAAGGATTTTCCTGCTTCAAACGCGTAACAAGCAACAAGCAAAACGTAACGGGTTTTGAATGATTATATTAGGAATAGACACATCCTGTGATGACACTTCCGCCGGGGTGGTTGCGGGTGGGAGGCAAGTCCTGTCCAATGTGGTCCACTCCCAGGTCAAGCTTCATCATCCTCACGGAGGGGTTGTTCCTGAACTTGCTTCCAGAGAACACCTCAAAAATATAATGCCTGTGGTCCGGACGGCCCTTCAAAAGGCCGGTGTCCGGATGAGCGATTTAGACGGAATTGCCGTAACCGTTGGTCCGGGGTTAGTAGGGTCCTTATTAGTGGGGCTTTATTATGCCAAGGGCCTGTCCTATGTTCATGACATTCCCTTAGCCGCCATAAACCATCTGGAGGGGCATATCCTTTCTATTTTGTTGGAGGAGGAGGTCCCGTCATTTCCCTTTGTTGCCCTTACCGTGTCCGGAGGGCACACCAGCCTGTACCATGTGAAGGGATACGGATCATACACCCAGATGGGTCAAACTATTGACGATGCAGCAGGGGAAGCATTCGACAAGGTGGCGAAAATCTTCGGCCTTGGTTATCCGGGAGGTGTCGTCATCGAAGAGCTGGCCCGGGACGGCAGGAGCGATATTATCAAGTTTCCCAGGGCATATTTATCAAAGGATTCTCTTGACTTTAGTTTCAGCGGCCTGAAGACCTCAGTCTCCTTATACACGAAGAAATGGCGAAAGACAGAGATGGAAAATGGTGGTGTGGTTTTGGCCGATATCGCGGCCTCATTTCAGGAATCCGTAGTTGATGTGCTTATTCACAAGGTTATGAAGGCAAGAGAAGAAAAGGGCGTCGAAGAGGTGGTTGTGGCAGGCGGCGTGGCCTGTAACAAAAGACTTCGATTAAAGCTGTCAGAAGCCGCTTCAAGCAAGGACGTCGGAGTTTATTATCCCAGACCTGAATATTGCACGGATAATGGGGCCATGATTGCCGTAGCAGGGTATCACAGGCTTCTTAAAGGTGAAAGGGCTGATTTATCCATGGATGTGAGATCCAAGTATCCTGTTTCGGAAGGTGGGTTGAAATTGAGAGACGCCAAATAATCCGGGTACAAGAATTTTGGAATTAAGAAGACAGATCAGATACTACTACCTGAAATCAATGCGCCTAAAGGGCGAACCCCATGAGCTGGCCCTTGGCATGGCGATCGGGATATTTGCCGGTATGATGCCCATTGTTCCCTTTCAGACCGCCTTAGCCGTGAGCATTGCCCTTTTCTTTAAAACAAGCAAAATTACGGCTGCATTGGGCACATGGGTCAGCAACCCTCTGAACTGGTATTTCCTGTATCGTTACAGCTATAAACTTGGTGCTCTGATATTAGGTATCCGCGAACAAAAAGCGGTCTTTGCATCGATTATAGCGGCCATGCGTGCCGGTGAGGAATCCATGGTCGTTGTGGGAAAGATCTTGGGGGCGGGCAGCACCTTTGTCACAGCCTTCCTGCTTGGAGGGTTCGTTATGGGGATCGTTTTTGCCACACCCGCCTATTTCATTTTCCTCAAGGTGTTCAGATCCATAAGGACCTGGCGCAGATCCAGGAAGGAGCGCAAGAATTGGCGCGTTCCGGACCAATAAAACAAAAGGCAGGACTTCGGCCCAAGAAAAGGCTTGGACAGCATTTTCTTATTGATCATGGGATCATACAAGGGATCATCAGCCGTGCCGGATTTCAGCCATCTGATATGGTCCTGGAAATAGGTCCCGGCCAGGGTGCCCTGACCTTTCCCCTTGCCCGATCGGTTGGTCACGTTTTTGCAGTTGAAAAGGATTCTCAGTTAGCGGGATTACTCAAAGAGAAATTGTCCCGGGCAGGAATTGCCAATGTAACCCTTGTCAACCAGGATATCCTCAAATGGGACTTCAATGAGATCTCCACGCCCTCGTCAGTCAAGATTCAGGTAATTGGAAATCTGCCCTATAATATATCATCTCCTTTTCTGGAAAAGCTGGTAGAGAATAGAAGCCTGGTCAGCAGGGCCGTGCTCATGTTTCAGTTGGAAGTTGCCAGAAGACTCACCGCTTCTCCCGGCAGCAAGGCATACGGCGCCATGACCCTGATGGTTCGCTACCATGCAAAACCAACGGCTTTCTTTGAAGTCTCCTCTGAGGCATTTTTCCCAAGGCCCAAAGTTAATTCAATGGTTTTGGAATTAGACTTTGAGCGGCCATATCCCAGGCGCGCAGTCCATGATGCTGACTTGAAAAGGGTGGTAAAAGGGGCTTTTGCACATAGACGGAAAACGCTCTTAAATTCGCTTAAAGGCTTTTTTCCTTCCTGGAATCGGGAGATGGTTTTAGAGGCCATGAAAAAGTGCGGGATTGATCCTGGAACAAGGGCGGAGACCCTTGACATGGATGAGTTTTTGTGTCTCGGAACTGCCCTTGCATTGACAAATGAATGGGGCAGTGATAATTAGGAATATTTTTCCATTAGCTGATAACGCTGACAGAGTCTGTTATCGTTTTCGACTGTTTTTGGATGGTAGCGGGTTACGGGTTACGCGTTGCGGGTCAATATAATTCAAGTGGCAAGTCGGATGGGTTGAATCCCGCGGGATGAAACCCATCTCAAACAATATTCATGGAAATAATAGAATCTATTGAAAACATGCAAAGAAGGGCCGATGAACTGAGGTCGGCAGGCCATACCATCTCCTTAGTACCTACAATGGGTTTTTTGCATGAAGGGCACCTGGAGCTCATGCGGGTGGCGAAAAAGCATTCCGATAAATTGGTCATGAGCCTCTTTGTGAATCCCACACAATTCGGTCCCACAGAAGACTATGGCCAATACCCGAGAGACACGGAGGGCGATCTTGAAAAGGCCCTCGGTGTCGGCGTGGATATGGTCTTTATGCCATCTGTTGAGGAGATGTACCCGGAAGGGAGCCAGACAAAAGTACATGTGGAAAGGGTAACGCAGCATCTTTGCGGTATTTCCAGGCCCACTCATTTTGACGGCGTGACCACAGTGGTCGCCAAATTGTTCAATATTGTAAAGCCACACTTAGCAGTATTCGGACAGAAGGACTTTCAGCAGTTGACCGTGATCAGTCGCATGGTCATGGATCTCAACATGGACATAAAGATATTAGGAGTTCCCACTGTCAGGGAACCGGACGGGTTGGCCATGAGTTCCCGCAACAACTACCTGAGCGACGATGAGAGAAAATCCGCGCTCTGCCTTAAAAAGTCCCTGGACCTGGCGAATAAAATGTTTCAAGAAGGAGAAAGGGGTGCAGGTATTATTAGAGATGCCATTGAATCGCTTATACGAGACCATCCTTTTACGGACATTGATTATGTCTCAATTTGTGATTCAACATCACTTGAAGATATCGGGATAATGCGGGATGAGAGCCTTGTGGCCTTAGCGGTGCGGGTCGGGAAGATCAGGTTGATCGATAATCGAGTGCTCCGCAAGAATTGAACCTTGCCGCGTTTTGCAACATGATGGGAGACGAAGGAACTAAGGCATTGTTTATTTGCTTAATTGACTACACAATTTATAAGGAATGAAAGGAGATAATGATGAAAGCAGGAGATTTTTTGTTTACCTCTGAGTCGGTCACCGAGGGACATCCCGATAAGGTGGCGGACCAGATTTCAGATAACGTCCTTGATAAGATCCTTGAACAGGACCCGCATGGACGTGTGGCCTGCGAAACTTTAGTAACCACCGGCATGGCCATTATTGCAGGTGAAATTACTACAGGTGCTTACGTGGATTTTCCGGAGGTGGTGAGGGAAACCATCAAAGATATAGGTTACCAGAACTCTTCCATGGGTTTTGACTGGGAGACGTGCGCGGTGATTTCTACCATAGATAAGCAGTCCCCGGATATCGCCGTGGGTGTCAATGAGGGAGACGGCCTTTTTAAGGAACAGGGCGCGGGCGATCAGGGCCTGATGTTCGGCTATGCATGCAGGGACACGGAAACCCTGATGCCTATGCCTATCTACCTGGCCCATGGGTTGACCAAGAGGCTGGCCCATGTCCGCAAGTCGGAGAAACTGCCCTGGTTGAGGCCGGACGGCAAATCACAGGTAACCGTTGAGTATGTGGGTGGCAAGCCCAGCAAAGTACACACGGTGGTTATCGCGGCACAGCATGATCCTGATGTGGACTACGACACCCTGCGCGAGGCAATTATTGAAGAGGTGATAAAGAAGGTTGTCCCAGGGGAAATGTTAGATGAAAAAACCCAGTTCTTTATCAATACAACGGGAAGATTTGTAGTGGGGGGTCCCCTGGGTGACTGCGGGTTGACCGGACGAAAGATCATCATGGACACCTACGGAGGTTTTGGCTACCATGGGGGAGGAGCCTTTTCAGGCAAGGACCCGTCTAAAGTGGACAGGAGTGCCTCCTATATGTGCCGTTATATCGTCAAAAACATTGTAGCTGCCGGATTAGCGGAAACATGCGAGATCCAGGTCGCCTACACCATTGGTCGGGCCGATCCCGTTTCAGTAATGGTGGGGGCCTATGGTACGGGCGTAGTGCCCAGCAGCGAATTGACCAGGATAGTAAAGAAAGAGTTTGATCTGCGGCCTGCCGCAATTATCGAAAGGCTGGATCTTTTAAGGCCCATATATAAAAATACATCCAATTATGGGCACTTCGGCAGGGAACGCCCCGAATTTGCATGGGAAAAGACAGACATGGTGGGGACGCTTAAAAAGGCGGTGAAGTAGAAGGTAAAACTAAGAAAAAGCGAGGTTACAAAAATGGATTATGATATCAAGGACATTAATCTGGCGGCCAAGGGCCGTCTGAGAATAGAATGGGCCGGCATGAGCATGCCTGTGCTCAAAATCATCAGGGAACGTTTTTCAAAAGAAAGGCCCTTAGAGGGTCTCAGGCTTTCTGCCTGCCTGCACGTGACCACGGAAACAGCGGGTCTGGTCAAGACCTTGAAGGCTGGCGGTGCGGACGTTGTCGTGTGTGCGTCCAACCCGCTTTCCACCCAGGACGACGTGGCCGCATCCTTAGTGGCCGATGACGAGGTCCCTGTTTTTTCCATAAAAGGGGAAAATCATGCAGCATACTACAGCCACATCCTGTCGGCCCTGAAACATAAACCGCACATAACCATGGATGATGGTGCGGACCTGGTAAGCTCCCTCCATTTTATTGCCCTCAATAAATGGGACGAACTGGAGCCCACTGTGAGCGAGTGGGGAAAAAACCTGCCTGAATCGGAGCGAAAGGAGTTGCTCTCAAATGTATTGGGTGGGACAGAGGAGACAACTACCGGTGTCATCCGGCTAAGGAGCATGGAAAAGGACGGTGTTTTGCAGTTTCCCATTGTTTCTGTGAACGATGCAGACACCAAACACCTCTTTGATAATCGGTACGGGACCGGTCAAAGCACGGTAGACGGAATTATCCGGGCCACTAACCGGCTGATCGCGGGCAGCACGTTCGTGGTGAGCGGTTATGGCTGGTGCGG
>JAFDAP010000216.1 GCA_019313765.1 Deltaproteobacteria bacterium
ATTTGATTTGATGTGGGCCAACAGGGATTACACAGGCATCATGGAGATAAAAATTGAATCGACAGATGGCTGGACCATCACAATGGAATTTATCGCCGACAGCACGGAGCAGATCTTTGTGAGGCCGGCCCGCAACGTTGACCCCTCAGCCTTGCGTGACGCCTCCCTTGAGTCGGTCTTCGTGCCTGCCATGACCGGTTTGAGCAAGGAAGAGCCCCTGTATGCCCGGCCTGAGACAGTGGCCGATCTGTTGGGTCAGGCCAAGCCGGGCGATGTGCTCAGGAACCTGCTCTACCAGGCGAATCAATCTGAGACGGCCTGGGGTGCCCTTTGCGATACTATCGAAAAATTGTTCGGCTACCGGCTCCTGCCGCCGGATGCGACCGGCGCATATATTGTTGCTGAATATCAGGCTTCCCCGGATGGGCCACGGTTTGATATTTCCAGCGCGGGCAGCGGGTTTCAGCAGGTTTTGATGCTCTTAACATTTCTCAATACACGGCCTGCGACCGTCCTGTTGTTAGATGAACCTGATGCGCATCTGCATGTGATCCTGCAGGACTCGATTTATGGTGAGCTGCGTTCGGTTGCGGCCAGGCAGGGCTCCCAGTTGATCATGGCAACGCACTCTGAGGTCATTATCAATTCAGTAGAGCCTCAAGAATTATGGGTCATGTTGCAGACCGTGCGTCCCTTAGCTGAAGACGCTGAAAAGAGCAGACTTGTAAAGTCGCTGAAGATTCTATCGAACACGGATATCATGATAGCCATGGAAGCACCGGGAGTATTGTATGTTGAAGGACACACCGACTTAGAGATTTTACGCGCCTGGGCGAATGTGCTTAATCACCCTGTATCGGATTTACTTAAGCGAGTGTTCTGGAAGCCCACGGTGTGGGAACTCAGGCATGGGACAGACGGTATTAAGGCCCAGGATCATTACGATGCCTTGAGGTTAGTTCGTGATGACCTGCCCGGACTTGTACTCATTGACGGCGATGCCCATCCGGATATTCAATCCACGGAAATTACAGGACAGGGTTTGCAGCGCCTTCGGTGGAAGCGTTACGAAATTGAAAGCTATCTGCTGCATCCTGAGGCACTTAAGAGATTTGTAGAACAACAGGTTGGCATCGAGGCAGCACAGCCACATATTGAAGACCTTAAGCGGCACTTTGAAGAGAACTATCCTCCGGCCTTTCTGAAAGATCCTTTTGCAGATACCCCTTATCTCAAAAATACCAAAGCACGAACAGACCTGCTCCCGCCTGCGCTCGATGCAGCCGGTATCCTGAGTTTTCCCTATACACGCTTTTATGAAATTGCAAGGACTATGAAACCTGAAGAAATACATCCCGAAGTTATTGAAAAGCTGGACAGGATAATGGAGGCATTTGGATTATGACAGGGTTCGAGGTCGAAGACCCGATTCTGAATTCGCCTTACGAGGAACCGGAAGAGTACTGGCGAATTATTGAAGGGGAAACACCTGAGCGAGTTCCGGGCAGGCGACCTGCCATGTACTATTACCGGCCGCCGCAATACCAGGCTAAGGATGCCGGTGTAGGCACTGTCATTGAACTCAAGCTTGTCAATCGCATCCGTGGGCAGGTTAAGGCATGGCGGCAGCAGGGATATCCCGGGGTAACCCGGACAACACTGGATCTAATCCAGCACTGGCACAGGGAAGGCCGGGAAATGCGGCTTTTCTTTGCACAGTTTGAAGCAGCAGAGACTATTATATTTATGACAGAGGCCCGGCAGGACTTAAGGCAAGGTATCAATGTTCCTGTGGACGAACCGACACCTTTACAAAAGGCCGATGGCGTGACAGCGTTCAAGCGGTATGCGACGAAGATGGCCACGGGCAGCGGTAAGACCATGGTCATGGGAATGCTGGCTGCATGGTCGATCCTGAATAAGGTCAACAACCGTAGTGACGGTCGTTTCAGCGATACCGTGCTTGTTGTCTGCCCGAATGTGACAATTAAGAACCGCTTGCGGGAACTGGACCCTGCTGAAGGTGAGGCGAGCGTTTACCGCACCCGGGACCTTGTGCCCTCGCATCTCATGCCGACTCTCAATCAGGGCCGTGTGCTGGTGACGAACTGGCACATCTTTGAGCGCCACACAATCCAGGTCGGAGGTGTTCCTGCCAGGGTGAGCAAAGTCGGCGTTCCACTGAGGACTACCGAGACCATTACGATAGGGCCGAAAACAACGACTGCGCGCGGCACCCGCTATCTTACTGAAGCTGATCTTAGACGTCAGATTGATCTTGGCCTTTTAAAAGTAATGGGCGAAGAACGGGATAAGCAAGGCAATCTCAAAAAAGTGAAGGTGGAGTCGTTCCGATACGTGGAGAGTGATACGAAGTGGATGGAACGTGTACTGGGCCGGGAGATAGGCGGCAAGAAAAACATCCTGGTAATGAACGATGAGGCCCATCACGCCTACCGGATCAGGCAGGAAGAAACAGAAGAAGAGGGCTATGAGGACCCCGATGATTTGCAGGCAGAAGATGAGTTTGTCCGGGAAGCAACCGTATGGGTTGAAGGGCTGGATCGCATCCACCGTTTGCGGGGAATCAATTTCTGTGTGGACCTTTCTGCAACACCCTTTTTCCTTGCAAAGACCGGTAAGGATGCAAATCGCCCATTTCCATGGGTAGTGAGCGAGTTTGGCTTGACAGATGCCATTGAGTCCGGCCTTACAAAAATTCCCCAGCTTGCAGTTCGTGATACGAGCGGGGATGAGATACCGGGCTACTTTAATATCTGGCAGTGGATTATCCCGAAGCTAACGGCCGCTGAGCGCGGCGGACGAAAGGGTAGTCCAAAGCCGGAAGCGATTTTGAAGTGGGCGAACCACCCTATCGCCATGCTGGGCGGCCTGTGGGAACAGATCCGGGCGGAGTGGGAGCAAAACCAGGATGACCCGAGACCTCCGGTGTTCATAATGGTGTGTAAAAATACAAAGATCGCTAAGGTTGTGTACGACTGGCTTGCTATTGACGAGCGGCCTGCCGGCATTCCGCCTGCCAACCTGCCTGGATTTCGAAATACGAACGACGAAATAAACACGATCCGCGTGGATACAAAGGTTATCCAGGAAACGGATACGGGCGGAGCAAAATCGGACGAGTTACGATGGATGCGCATGACTCTTGATACAATCGGCAAAACCGGTTGGCCGACAGACCGGCAGGGAAGACCCATTTATCCTGAGGGATTTGAAGCTCTTGCTGAAAAGGTGGAAAGGCCATTACATCCGCCGGGACGTGATGTTCGCTGCATTGTAAGCGTAGGGATGTTGACCGAGGGGTGGGATTGCAGCACTGTAACGCATATCATTGGATTGCGTCCTTTTATGTCACAACTGCTCTGTGAACAGGTGGTTGGACGTGGACTCAGGCGCACAAATTATAAGCCTGATCCGGAGACTGGGAGATTATCCGAAGAAGTTGCCAAGGTATTCGGTGTGCCGTTTGAAGTTATCCCATTTAAGGCTAATGCCGGGGGTGTTAAAGGCCCGCGTGAGAAACGACACCATGTACACGCAATTCCTAACAAGGAAAAATACCGGATTGTTTTTCCGCGTGTTGAGGGTTATACCCAGGCAATCCGTAATCGTGTGTCCGTTGATTGGGATTCTGAGGCAGAGGTTCCCTTAGACCCGATGAACATTCCGCCCGAGGTCCAGATGAAGGCGGCCATTCCCAACAACTATGGCAGGCCATCCCTGATGGGACCGGGTAAACTGGAAGATGTTTCATTGAATCCTTTCCGTTCCCAGCGCCGCAGGCAGGAACTCATATTTGAACTGGCCACAACGCTTGCCCGTGATTACACTTCACAGGGAAGTTGCGAACTCCCTGCCCACGTCCTGTTTCCCCAGCTTATAAAGATTGTGGATCGATATCTAAACGAAAAGGTAGTTGTCCTGCCACCAGCGGATCTGATGGATGTTTTCCTGTCACCCTATTACGGCTGGGTGATCGAACGCTTGATTCAAGCAATCCGTCCTGACACTTCTCAAGGCGAGGCCCCGGAGGTCCCTAAATACGAAAGGCACCGTAAACCGGGTTCCACCGACGAAGTAGATTTCTGGACCAGCCGTGATGTGAGGGAGGTGGAGCGCTGCCATCTCAACTATGCGGTTGCCGACACAAAGCGGTGGGAACAATCCGCAACCTATTATATCGACACGCATCCTGGAACCGGAGCATTTGTTAAAAACTCGGGGCTTGGCTTTGCCATCCCGTATTTTCATAACGGTGAGCCGCATGACTATGTCCCTGACTTTATCATCCGCCTGAACGTAGAAAAAGAGGTACTGTCAACTTTTTTGTGTAAATTTCTTGTCTGTTAATTCCTTGAAGAATGGTAGGTTCTTTCGTACTTTTCCTATAGGGCTTGTCCGCCAATGGACTTCCATCTTCAGG
>JAFDAP010000217.1 GCA_019313765.1 Deltaproteobacteria bacterium
ACCATTGCCTGTGTCTCACCTCGGGTAAAAAGCGCCGACCCGTGAACACGCGGCAAAACACCGACTACACACTCTATCGGCCTCACTTCGGAAAAGGGCCGCCCGTCAATCCTTTTTCCCTCATTCAGGATCATCTCGCGGACCATCTCCTTTTCCAGATCATGCAGCGATTCCTTTATCTCCGATTTCTTTCCTTCATAGGTCTCGGATAACGCCTCCACGACACTGTTTCTTGCATCCCTGCCTTTCTGCTGCCGCAACATCTTGTCTGCAGTAGTAATCACCTCACTGAGCAGTGGTTTTCCCAATTCGGCTATTTTCTTCTGGAATTCCTCATCAACCGGTTCAGGCGGTATTTCCATTTTCGGTTTGCCGATTGCGGACTTGAGCTCTTCCTGCATATCAAGCATTGGCTGCATGGCCTCATGTCCGTAAAAGATCGCTTCTATCATCTCAGACTCGGAGACAAAAAGGCCGCCGGCCTCCACCATGACAATACCCGTGCGATTACCTGCCACGATCAGATTAATATCACTTTCCGCCAACTGGCTGAGCGTGGGGTTCGCAATTAACCTGCCGTCCACCCTTCCCACGCGTACTCCGGCGATCGGCCCCGAAAAAGGGATATCCGATACTTCAAGCGCGGCCGAGGCCCCTAACATGGCCAGAACATCGGCCTCATTTTCCTTATCTGTTGAGAACACCGACGCAATTACCTGGGTCTCATAATGGTAATTATCGGGGAAAAGCGGCCTGATCGGCCTGTCGATCAAGCGGGAAGTCAGAGTCTCCCTCTCACCGGGCCTTCCCATGTCCCTGCGGAAAAAATTTCCCGGGATCCTTCCCCCTGCATAGGACATCTCCTGATATTCAACGGTCAGAGGAAGGAAGTCGATTCCCTCGCGAATCTCATCCGTCGCAACTGCGGTCACAAGCACCACCGTCTCTCCCAAAGTTACTACCACGGAACCGCTTGACTGCTTAGCGATACGCCCGGATTCCACGCTCAGGGTCTGGCCGTTAAGCTCTATTGAACAATTTTTTATCATTTTCTATATTATCCTTTCGTCTTGTTGATTGACGTTTTATTGTTTATGTTGAAGTTCATTGCCAGTGCAATCGCTTTTCTCCTGTTTCTTCGTTAACCTATTTTCGAATACCCAGTTCTTTGATTACGCTCTGATATTTTTCCACATTTCTCTTTTTCAAATAATTGAGGAGCCTTCTCCTCTGTCCCACCAGTTTCAAAAGACCTCTGCGTGAATGATGGTCCTTTTTATGTATCTTGAAATGATCAGTAAGGTATTTGATTCTACTGCTTAATAATGCGATCTGAACCTCAGGTGAACCGGTATCGTTTTCGTTAACTTTGAAGCGATCAATAATCTCTTTTTTGGCTTCTGGCGTTAAAACCACTTTTCTTACCTCCTGTATAATTTTATATTTTTGTTCATGTCAAAATATGATAACCTCGCAAAAAGTCGCTACGCGCCTTTATAAAAACACCCTCTCTATCCTTACTTTTCCATGGCCTACCCCCTCGCTCTTGTTCGCTTTCACGATGGCCACAAGTTCGCCATCTCTGACCAGTTTGACATTACCGTCCTCAAAACCGGTCATATCCCATCCCCCGGCAAAGTCTTCCAACACTGGTTGGTAGCCATGCCTTACCTTTTTTGCAAGCAGGTCTCCCACCTTTATCTCTTGCATACCCGGAAGAGCGGCCCTCAAGGGGATCACTTTACCCCGCAAAACAGAAAAACGTTCTCTATCTTTGATTAGAAGCTCCCCGGAGTTCAGGGCATCCTCTGACTTGAAAGTACCGCTGGCGAGTCTTCTCAAAGACGTGAGATGTCCGCCGGGTCCCAGGCTCTTACCTAAGTCGGCAGCAAGGCTCCTGATATAGGTCCCGCTGGAACACCTGACCTCCATAGTCACATCCGGTAGATCAACGGAATATATTCTAAGGGAGTACACCGTGACATTTCTCTTTTTAAGGGACATTTCCTCGCCCCTGCGCGCCAGCTTGTATGCCCGTGTGCCCTTATACTTCACCGCCGAATAGATCGGTGGTGACTGCTCGATCTCGCCCACAAACCCCCGTGCCTTCTCCCGGACCTGTTCTATCCCCAAATCAGGTACTATACCGGTACGAAGCACGCTCCCCGTACAATCCAATGTATCTGTTTCAACTCCCAGCCTCATAGTGCCCAAATAGACTTTGTCCTCAGACATAATGAAACGTGAGAGCTTGGTCCCCTGGCCCAAAAGGATTATCAGCAAACCGGTGGCAAAAGGATCCAATGTTCCGGCATGACCGACCTTGCAATCCTTTAAGCCAAGGGCTGACTTCACCTTTTTCACCACATCATGGGAGGTTTCACCCTCAGTCTTGTCAACCAGAAGTATGCCGTCAATTTGATGTCCCATCTAAAAATCGAACAGCTTCCTTCATTAAATCCCTTTTCAAAGCGCTTATAGATCCGTGACCCTCGAAACCGGCGGCCATGGCATGCCCACCACCACCGAACCGGGATGCCAGCTCGGCCACGTTGGCCCTGCCGTTGGATCGCAGGCTGAACTTATAATCGTCCTTGTCTCTCTCACGAATCAGAGCGGCAATTTCAACGCCTGAAACAGATCTCGGATAATCAACGAACCTTTCACTGTCAGACTCACCTGCCCCGGCCTTTTTAAACATCTCTAAAGAAATCGTCATCATGCCGACCTTTCCCTGATGGTGGAATTCGACAGAGCCCAGGGCCATTTCCAACAACCTCAAGCGAGACAGCGAATATTCATCCATCATCTTACGGGAAATCTCCCAGGGCTTTACCCCGTACTCAAGCATCTCCGCTGCAACTGCCAGACACGTGGAAGAGGTATTATCATACCTGAACGAACCCGTATCCGCCTGAATGGCCGCAAAAATATTTTCCGCAATTTCATAGCTTAACCGGAAGTCTGCAGCCTTTATGATATTAAACACCAGTTCACCGGTTGAGGAGCCATGGGGATCGACCAGATTCAAATCCCCGAAAAAGGGATTGGTTTCATGGTGATCAATGTTTATCAACGGCCTGCGACCCTCAAGGCAGCCCGGAAAACAGCCTATCCTTTCAATCTCAGAGCAATCCAGGACCACAACGGCGTCAAAATCCTTTCCGGAATCAAAGCCCTGGACAATCCTGTCGGCGCCTCTCAAAAACCTGAAAACATCAGGCAAAGGTTTCTCGGTAAGAAGGACCACATCCTTTTTTGCATCAACCAGAGCCTTGCCGAGGGCGAGAAGAGAAGCAATGGCATCCGTGTCAGGGTCCTTGTGGGTCACGAGCAGGAAAGACCGCTTTTCACTTAAAACATTGGCTATGCTGTTTACGGCCATTTTCAGTCTCTTCCTTCGGCCTTGCGTATTTCTTCAAATACCTTTTCCATATCACTGCCGGTTTCCAGGGACGGATCGTGAATAAACATGATTTCAGGCACGTATCTCAATGAGAGCCGACGGCCTATTTCCCTCTTGATAAACCCTGTGGCGCTGTCCAGGCCGACCTGTGCCCCCTTGACCTGACCTTTCCTTCCCATAACACTGTAAAAAACCTTAGCCATTTTAAGGTCATCACTGAGGCGGACCCCGGTCACAGTTACACCCTGAACCCTGGGATCTCTGACCCTGTTAAGAAGGAGGAGGGCAATTTCTCTCAGTATGTGGTCGCCCACCCTAACTGCTCGTTTACCGGCTAACATGACAATCTCCGGGAAAAGTCCATAAAACTTCTGCTTCTTTAGCCACTTGTTTATTCGGCTTTTAGAACCTGGTCCTCAGGGCCAGTCGAAGATTCCGCTCCGCGCGGGTCAGAGCTAGATGGCTCTGCGTTCAAAATGAAAATCGGTTGAGTCAAATGGTTGCGGTTGCGCAGCTCGTTTCGGGGTTCGTGTGTCGGTTACGAACAAACCTACAAAGCAAGTTAGGAGATCACACAAGGACCACCGCAACCGGATAACGATCGACGAAACCAGCAGCGCAACCGAATAACGAAAAATACGTTAGGTATTTAGCTGCTTTTTGAAAAAGCCCCTATGGGGCTAACCCAAAGCCGGGCCCTCCGGACCCGGATCTTTACTTTTACAAATTTATAATCTCCATCTCGGAATTCACTATTTGTGCAAGATAGAGTGAATCAATGAAGTCAAAGACGTGATTAAGAGAAGAATCCACATGGCGTCTGTCGTTTCCAACCGTGCTGATCCCCAACTCGATCTTTTGCCACTTGTCGTTGGATCCGACTTCTGCAATAGACACGTTGAATCTGGACTTTACCTTATCCACCATACTCCTGACGATTTTACGTTTTCCCTTAAGAGATCTATTGTCGATCAAACGAAATTCAATTTTTAGTGTGCCAACTACCATAATGTCCGGGGAATT
>JAFDAP010000218.1 GCA_019313765.1 Deltaproteobacteria bacterium
GATGCGGGCCCATTAACGATTCCTCAAACAAACTGCCACGCCACTCCAGAGTCCGGCATCGCTGCCATCCTCGAAAGTTTTTTCGCCTGTTCACGCTTGCCGAAAGGACACGAAGCAAAACTTTTATAAAAGGCGCCTGCCAGGCGGACGGAATGCTTCTCCGTTATTCAGCCTCGTTCAGATCGGATAATATCTGAGGAAGCCCCCCGTCCGCCTCCTCCGGCTTCATGCGGATGCACTGCACATAATGAAGTTCGACCATGAAAAGAGACCCCCACTGGCCATTAACTCCCATATGACAGCATTGCAAAATCCTAACCGGACATTACTGACTCTTTCTGATTATAGTTCTTTCTTCTTCAGGAATAGGAGGAGGAACAGGCTCGCCGGAAATCTTCTTCACCGCACCAAAGCGAGGGGGGCAAACTTCAAAGCAAGTTCCGCATTTTATGCATTTCTCCTGGTCAATTACATGGATCTGGTTCTTGCCGCCTACAATCGCCTCTACAGGGCATTTCCTAAGGCAAATCATACAGGCCGGGCACTTATCCGGATCAATATGGTACGAGATTACTTCACGAAATAACCTGTCTACCTCGTCACTGGTGTAAAGTTCGTTATATTCTTCTTCTTTATCAAGATGTAACGCCAGCTTCTCCCTTTTCACCAGCTTAATGTAGGGGATCAGCTTTGTAACTGCTTCAAGTTTGGACTTTAATTCATCTTCGTCTATTCCTTCGCCTTTGCCAAGTGGTCCTAACTCCTTCACCTTCTTGCCAAAATCATTAATAACTTCGGTCAAAAGGATCCCTTCACCGGAAGACATAAATGCGATCCTTAACCTTTCCGGGTTCAGCCCTATATGTTCCATTATTTTTCTAAATAGAAGCACCATGTTTAGTGCATCGTAATTTCCATGAGTAATATAATTACATTCATTAAGACGGCAACCACCAATAAACACCCCATCCATTCCATTTGAGAAGGCTCGGAGTATAAATGCCGGGTCGACTCTACCGGAACACATGACGCGAATAAGCCTGCTTTCAGTTGTATATTGCAGTCTGGAAACTCCAGCCAGGTCAGCAGCGCCGTATGCTCACCAATGGCATACAAAACCTAATATTCTTGGTTTAAATTGAAGTCCTGTAACCATCCGTTCTCAACTCCTTTGTTGAGGCTGTCGTAAAACGCCCATCTGCTGCGTTACCCTCATCCCTCGTCACTGCGACGTACTTCAATGTACGCCTCATTCCTTGGGATTTCGTCCCGCAACAAAGCCTGCGGGATGGACATTTTCCATCAGCCTCTCGGTAGCCGGTTTTCCGACAGTCTTATTCGTAATTCCGGCTTTATTCATTCGTGATTCTTCTCCCAATTCCCAAGCATTTAGTTTGTTTAGGTGTTAAGGTATTTCACTCGAATCCTTGAACCCTTGAATCCTTTTGGTATTTCTACACATCTCCAACCGCCGCATCAATTTGTTGTATGATCTCTTCCTCTGGAACCGCCGCATCAATTTGGCTCAAGAGCTCTTCATCGGTAAAGTGCTTTAGAAAAATAGCCCCTGTTGGACACTTTACATTACATAGACCATCTCCTTTACAGATAACGGGATTAACTACAGCCTTTTTGCCCTGTCGTGTATCTTGAAACTCTATGGCACCAGACGTACAGGCTGAGATACATGCCCCACACCCCATACACTTCCTCTCATCCACATCGCAAACAGAACCTGAGACTGTGACTATATCATGTGAGAGAAGGGTTAAGACCCGACCTGCAGCTCCATACGCCTGGTTAATCGCTTCCGGTATATGCTTAGGGTAGTGAGCTGTCCCACACAGGAAAACGCCATCCGCGGCAAAGTCAACAGGTCTTAATTTTACATGGGCTTCCTGGAAGAAACCTTCCGGGTTCAAAGGTACCTTGAATAATTTGGCTGTTTCCCTGCTTCCTGCGGGGGGAATAACGGCGGCAGCCAAAGCAAGGTAATCGGCATCTATAGCAAGCTTCTGACCTAAAATATAATCCGGCAAGGTAACCCTTAAAACAGGCCGGCCTTCCTCCTCAACAGCTTCCACCTGAGGTTTATCATCCGGCTCATAGCGGATGAACTTTATATCTTTATCAGACGCTTCCCGGTAATAATCCTCGCTAAACCCATAAGTTCTCATATCCCGATAGATAATGTAGATATCCATCTCGGGGTTTATCTCTTTCAGTTTCAAGGCGTTCTTTATAGCATGGCTACAACATACCCGGGCGCAGTAATATCTGTCCTCTTGCCTGCAGCCTACGCATTGGATCATCACCAGACTCTGGGAGTTGATCAGCCTTTCTTCTCCTTTGACGATTTGCTCCCCCAACTCCAACTGGGTCAATACCCTGTCATCTTCCCCATAAAGGTATTCGGTGGGTTTATATTCATCAGCACCAATAGCGATGACGGCTGCTCCATGTTTTATCTCTGTGACCCCTCTTTCAGACTTCACCTTGGTTACGAAATTCCCCACATAACCGGTAGCCTCTGTGATTGTAGCATCAGTAGATACATGTATTAAGGGGTGCTGATAAACCTCGCGCACAAGATCACGCAAATAGGCCTGAACATCCAGCCCTTCCAGGGTGTAATAGATTCTTCTTGCCGTTCCCCCCAGGTCTGTATCCTTTTCCACCAGGTGAACTTTATGTCCCTGGTTTGCCATGGAGAGAGCGCAAGTCATGCCGGCTATACCTCCACCAACCACTAACGCCGTCTTGTTGACCGGCAGATCAATTTCCTGTAATGGCTCCAAACTGGTAGCTCGGGCTACCGACATCCGGGTTATATCCTTTGCCTTTTGGGTGGCATCTTCCTTTTCTTTAGAGTGAACCCAGGAGCAATGTTCTCTAATATTGGCCATTTCGTAGAAATATTGATTAATTCCCGCCTCCCGAAGGGTGTCCCGGAATAACGGTTCAAGGGTCCTGGGGCTGCAGGCGGCGACAACCACTCGATTGAGCCTTTTTTCCTCTATCATATCTGTTATTTCTTTGGCACAGTTAGTAGCACATGAAAATAGCTGTTCCTGAGCGTAGACAACATTGGGTAAGGTTAAGGCATATTCAACTGTGGAAGGAACATCTACCACTCTTCCGATATTGGCTCCACAATGACACACAAAGACCCCCACCCTTGGCTCCTCTTCCGAGACATCCCTTTCCGGCGGATAGATCCTTTCTTTGGTCAGCCTCCCTCGCCTGTAGTCAAGGAGTTCACCACATTGGGAGGCAGCTCCGCTGGCGGTAAAAACCGATTCCGGGATATCTATAGGACCCTGGAAGGCTCCGCTTACAAAGATCCCGGGCTTAGTGGTCTCCATAGGATTGGAAGGAATTGCTTTACAGAATCCGTGTGAACTGAGCTCAATTCCGAACTTATCTGCCAGATCCTCATAATCAGCAGGAGGATTCAATCCAACGGATAATACCACCATATCGAATTCTTCCTCCTTTATGCCATCCTCGGGAGTAGCATATCTTACGATTACATTCTTGCTTTCCGGGATCTCTCTTACTATGGATACGTAGCTTCTTATAAATCGAACCCCGATAAGGTTCTCAGTTCTTTGGTAGTATGGTTCAAAATCCTTGCCATAGGAACGAATATCGTTATGGAATATCGTACACTCTGCCTCTGCGTCATGATCTTTTGTCAAAATCACTTGCTTCTGGGTATAGGTGCAGCATACGGCTGAACAATAGCTGTTTTCACCCGGTGTAACCCGTCTGGAGCCGACGCATTGAATCCAGGCTATTTTATGAGGATGCGACTTGTCGGAAGCGCGCAGTATCTCACCTTCGTGAGGTCCGGTAGCGCATAACAGCCGTTCAAAGTCAAGACTGGTTACCACGTTCTCAAACTTTCCGTAGCCATAGTCGCCCTTTACCTCAGGGTCAAATACCTCATAGCCCGGAGACAGAACGATCGCCCCTACTTTTATTTCTACCTTCTCCGACCTTTGAAGAAAATCTATGGCGTCATTCTTACAGACTCCTTCGCAAATACGACATTTCTTCTCTTTAAGGTAAAGGCAGTTTTCATCTATATAAGTGATAAGGGGAACTGCTTGAGAGAAGTATATATGGACGGCTTTATTCGACGATAAGTCTTGATTATATGGATCAGGGACCATGACCTGGCAGTATTCTACACAGGTCGTACAACCCGTGCATTTGTCCTCTATAATGTATCTGGGCTTCTTGATCAGGGTTGCCTTAAAGTCTCCTGCTTCCCCTTCTACTCCGTCAACTTCAGTATAGGTCAGGACCTCTATATTGGGATGCCGGCCGACCTCGACCAGTTTGGGCGCGAGTATTCACATGGAGCAGTCATTCGTGGGATAGGTCTTGTCAAGCTGGGCCATATGGCC
>JAFDAP010000219.1 GCA_019313765.1 Deltaproteobacteria bacterium
AAATTATTTGAAAATCGCATTCCAAAAGACAAATTGACAGTCATCACTTTTCTGCTTTTTGGAATGTGTAACTGGATCTATTCCTGGTATGACCCAAAAGGTTCTGTACCCCCTCATGAACTGTCAACCCTCATCTACGAAATCTTTATGGGTAGTGTTGGCAGAATTGACGATTAAATTTGTAGTAACCGTTCACGGGTTAACCGAAAACCTGAACCATTTACTAGGAGGCTGTCCGAGAACTCAGCAAAGCTGTCATTTCGAGCACTACGCTTCGCTCAGCATAAACTCCGCGAGAAATCTTATTGTATTGAAAATCCGTTAGTTTTAGATTTCTCCCTGCGGTCGAAATGACAGATCCATTAAGTACGATTTTTTACTATTCCATCATAATTTGTCAAAGGAGAAAATCAATGGGCCTGCAATCGGAAAAAATGTCAACATACCTTGATGGAGAGAGGGTGCCTCATTTCAAATCCCTTTCCGGAATTGAATACAAAGAAGTGTATACAAAGTCAGATTGGGATGGTGAGATTTCTGACCCGGGCAAATATCCCTTCACAAGGGGAATCCACAAGGACATGTATCGGCATCGTCTGTGGACCCGGCGGCAGCAAAGCGGCTTCGGGAGTCCCGAAGAGAGTAACGATAGAATCAAGTATCTGCTTTCCATCGGCCAGACCGGGATAAATATGGATGCGGACGTTGGCACCAAATTAGGGCTGGACCCGGACTATCCTCTTGCCCGGGCAGGTGTTGGGCTTCAGGGAACCTCCCTTTGTACCTATGAAGATATGCGAACCCTGTTTAAAGATATTCCTCTGGATCAAGTCAGTTCGACCCTTATTGTCCAGCCTCCTTATTCCGCGGTTATCATGTCACAGTATCTTCTGCTGGCCAAAGAAATGGGTATCCCCTGGGAAAGATTGATCGGCACGATCATGAACTGTGCTTTTACGCAGTTTGTGGGACCCACTTTTCAATCCGCTACAAGTTTTTTCCCGATCGACCTCACAGTAAAGATCGGACTCGATGTCATGGAGTATCTTGTCCCCCGCTCACCGCGATGGAATATCGTGAATCTGAACGCCTACAACGTTCGTGAATGTGGGGTCAATGCAGTGCAAGAGGCGGCATTTTCCATGTCCCTTGCATCTGATTACATCCAGGGCCTGATAAGCAGAGGACTGGAAGTTGACAGTTTTGCCCGGCGCATAGCCTTTTTTTCGGCAGTCCAGATGGATCTGTTCGAGGAGGTGGCCAAATTGAGGGCCACGAGACGAATCTGGGCCAGAATGCTCAAGGAAAAGTTCGGGGCTAAAAACGAAAAGAGCATGTGGTTCAGAACAGCCATCCAGACTGCCGCGCTTCCGCTGACTGCCCAGCAGCCATTGAACAATATCGTCAGGACGACCCTGCAGACTCTGGCCGCAGTTCTTGCCGGGACCCAATCCATACATACCACCGGTTATGACGAGGCATATTCCCTGCCCACAGAGGAAAGCCATAAGCTTTCTATTCGTACTCAACAGATCATTGCCTATGAGAGCAAGGTGATCAACTCCGTAGATCCACTTGGCGGATCTTACATGTTAGAAAGAATGACAGACGATATAGAAGAAAAGATATGGGAGTTAATGAAAATCATTGAAGACAAAGGGGGTTTTATCCAGTGCTTTAAGGAGGGCTGGGTTGAAGATCAGATCAATGAAGCCCGTCACAAGATGGCAGCGGATATAGAGTCCGGCGCCCAACCGGTTGTTGGCGTCAATCTCTTCCAGGAGGAGGATGAGGAAGTCAGTATAAATATTTTCAGGCATTCATCGGATATGCAGGCCGGGAGGATTGAACATATTCAAGAATACAAGCAAAAGCGGGATCAGGAACCGGTTCAAAGGGCACTGGACAGGCTCTACAGCCTCACCAGGAACAAGTCTGAGGACAATTTTTTTGAAGCTATAATGGCTGCTGTGGAGGCAAAAGCGACACTTCAGGAGATATGCGATGCCATGAGGCGAGCAAGTGACTTTGAGATCCCAGGGTAGGAAAAACGCTTACGAAAAATGAAACAGAGGAGGAAACAAATGGCATCTAAAAAAACCCGAATTATTATCGGCAAATTAGGCCTGGATTCTCACGACAATGGTCTGAGGATCATTTCCAGATGGCTAATGGATAGTGGTTATGAAGTGGTCTATGCCGGTCTCTACAATACCACCAAGCGAATCGTTCAAATGGCCCTTCAGGAAGATGCTGATGCCATAGGGATCAGTTTCTTGGGAGGCGAACACCTGTACTACGCTGAGGACCTGCTCAAGGAGCTGAAAAAAAGGGATATGGGCGATAAAAAAGTAGTTATTGGCGGTGTCATGCCGCCGGGTGATGTGAATAGACTTAAAAGCCTTGGTGTGGATGCCGTATTTACGCCCGGCACCAGGAGGGACATCATTTTGGAAAACATTGACAGCCTTTTTGTGTAAGCCCCTAAGGAGAAAGAGGAGAACATGGAATATTTCAATAAAGAGATGGATACTATTCCGCTTGAAGACCTTAAGTCCCTTCAGAACCAAAGGCTGAGAAATGTTGTCGAGAGATGCTATCAGAATCTTTCCTACTACAGGGAATTGTTTGATTGCAACGGCATAAACCCGAAGCACATACGCACCACAGATGACCTGGTCAACGTTCCATTTACCGAAAAGAAGGACCTTCGAGATCATTACCCTTACGGGTTATTAGGGATTTCTATTGAGCGCATTCACCGCTTTGCGGCATCATCCGGCACCACAGGGGTTCCAACACTCACAGGATACACTGATAAAGATTGGAATGAGACCCTTTTGGATCAAATGGGGAGGATATGGAAGAGTTTCGGGATAGGCGATAAGGATCTGGTATACCAATGTTATGGGTATGGACTTTTTTTAGGGGGAGTATGTATGGAAATGGCAGCAAAAGCGGTTGGGGCGACTCTATTTCCGGCCGGGCCGGGAAGGACAATGGCTGCCATGCAATGGTTAAAGGACATGAAACATACTGTCATCTGCTGTACACCCACTTTTCTTGCATACTTGACCAGCGAGGCCGGGAAGAACGGCATTGATCCAAAAAAAGACTGGGCCTTGAGAACAGGAGATTTTGGCGGGGAAGTGGCCGCCCCTTCTTTCAGGAGAAAACTGGAGGCTGATCTCTCTCCCGGTTTTGTCTATCATGAGACCTATGGATTATCGGAGCTTGGGGGTGCATGTGTGGCCTTTAGTTGTCCTCATTCCGTGAAGAGCAATCAGCTCCATGTCCTGGCTGACCATTACTTTGTGGAGATCATCAATCCTGAAACAGGAGAAAGGGTTGAGCCCGGAGAGAAGGGAGAGCTTGTCTTTACCACCCTTACCAGGGAATCCAGCCCTTTGATTCGCTGGCGCACGAGGGATATGTCGGGCTTTTCATCCGAACCGTATGGTTGCCCTTGCGGAAGGGGGGCCCATCCCCTTATCAATTATGTGACAGGAAGAACGGATGATGTGCTCAAGGTGAGAGGCACATTGGTTTTCCCTTCCCAGATTGAAGAAATCCTGACCCAGGTTCATGGGGTTGGAGAAGGATGGCAGATTGTCATTGACCAATCCCCGGATGCCCTGGATACCCTCCTTATTATGGTGGAAGCATATCCGGATTGCTGGGAGAAAAAAGAAGAAAAAGAGAGGATCAGGGCGGAGATCTCGGCCCATATTCAGGCCCGGCTGGGTATAGGGGCTCTCATTGAAGTAAAGGAACCATTTTCCCTCCCGCGTTTTGAGGGAAAGGCAAAAAGAGTATTAGATCGCAGAAAAGAAGAGAAGTTGATATCCTGACCGGGAGTCACCGGTCAATAATTTCGAAAGAAAAAGGGCGGATCTCGATGAAATCGTAACCTGGGCAAGCTGAAAAGTCTGATGTAACCGTCGAACGCCCCGGGATGAGGTGCAGGCCACTGACCTCTCAAGAACCTCTGACCTTTACGTAAAACCGTCTGCTTGTTCCTGTCAGCTCCATCCCGCTTGTTAGAAATTCTAAGCGTTTAATTTGTTCTGTTGTCCAGCCCTACTCATTTCCTTTAGCACAGGATCAACTTTCAGCCAGTACCAATATATCGGACCCAGTCCGGCTGTGATAGCTGCAAAAAATCCATACCATAACGGATCTGTGCCAAGACTGAAAAACAGATACTTAAATCCATATCGCCTAATACGATAATTCCCTTCAAATAAAAGTGCCGGCAGATAATACATAATAAAAGATCCGTAAATAAAGAAATCAATCAGCATAAAAGGGATGATGATACTTTCATTTTTTCCTTTTGATAGAAATAGCATAAGAATCCCGAATATAACGATACAGGTAAATGGTAGTATTCTACATAACCACATACAATTTTTTTGTCTTCATTCCGTTCATCCCGCCACAGCGGGATTGGACAGAGCCGCGTTTATGCGTTAGGCGGTTTTAATCCGGTTCCTCTTTTTGTCCTCTAAGATTCAGAGTCATTGGTGAATAATGCTCTTTTTGCCCCTGAAAAGAGTTCGACATAGGGCCTAAACAAGGGTGTATTTAGGTTTGTTCTCTAATGGTTTTAGATAGTTAGGCGACCCCATCCGACAGCAGATCATTTTATTCCCCCTTCAGCCTTTCCATAAGCCTGAAGGCATCTTTGT
>JAFDAP010000220.1 GCA_019313765.1 Deltaproteobacteria bacterium
CGCTTTTGGCATATGCCTTAACCAATGATAAGAGATATGAAAACTGGTTTGAAAAAATCCTGGACTGGTCCATCCAGCGATTCCCAGACAAACACTATGGTGAATGGATCGGCTACCTGCACCGTGACGGCAGCGTGGCCTTAGACCTTAAGGGCAACTACTTTAAAGGGCCCTTTCACATCCCCAGGCAGCAGCTCTACTGCCACCTGCTGCTCAAAAGCTTGATCGATAAGGCCGTTTAGGCTGTGGCCGCTCTGTGCATGCGATAAGCAACACGCACACCAATCCCGATTTCCGGTGCTACAGGGCAGCCACAATTACCACTCGTCCTTTGAGCATCTCGCCTAACGGATCGATCTCTATGGCTGAAAACCCGAGATGAGAGTGCCTCCTCCACCCTTCGGCATATTCAAACTTCCCTGACATATTCCCCATCTGTTCGGTCATTTTTCTCATGGTAATCAAGTATGAATCCAATCCCTGGCTTTCATCCAGCCATTTCTTCTGGCTCACATGGCAGGCCAGCATTTCCTGCTTTCGGTTGATGACCGTAGTGACGTCAGTGTACAGATCCGGGACGATTATCCTGCGCAGCCCGTCGGCCAGACCATAAGGCAGAGCATGGTAGAGGGTGATATCCTGGAAGATAGGCGGTACGGAAGGATCTGAAGCATAGTTTGGCATGCCCTTGCAAAAGGCAGCAGTCACACCAATGCGGCAGGTGTTCATATGATCTTCCATGTAATCCTCAGGAGAGGGAAGAAGCATAATGTCCGGCTTTATCTGCCTGATCCGGGCAACCACCTTGCTTATTACCGACTGGGTGTAGAAAACATCCAGGTCGTTTACCAGGCTCTCATAGTAGGCGGCCCCGAGTAACTCAGCCGCTTTTAAAGACTCCTGCCTGCGCATTGCCACAATCTCTTCTGTGCTGTACTCGGTGGTGCCGCAGCTCCCATTTGCCAGGTTCATGTAGTGCAGTTTCCGGGTAGAATCAGGGGATTGCTCCCCTGAAACCCCCACAGACCCGTGCGAGCATAATTAATGCACACGGTTCCTCAAAATCATAGATTCACTACGCCCCGGTGACTACAATTCTTGGTCTTGGCAAAGGATAATTATTAAGCACCCTCTTTCTCATTCTTTCCCAGTTGAATCCATCTCTCCATGATCTTCTTCCCAGCCATTTCCGCCATATACGTTCCACCTGATACACATAACTCTTAATACTTACATAATTCCCGGTGATACCGAAATATGCGTAATGACCAGATACTTTCCTGCATAACGCCTGATGTTGATCTTTTAATTTCATGTGCCGATTTTTCCTCCACCAGCTGTTCATGACCTGCAGGGCCATACTCACTCTTGTGCCCTTGGTTTTTCGACCTATGACTGGTCGGCCATTTCTTGATTTCTTCCAGAAGTGTGTAAAACTTAAAAATGAAAATGTGTCCGGTCTTGTTCCCCTTCTGTAGTCTCGCTCATTTCTTTGTGGCCTTGCAAAATTTACCAGCTTTGTCTTTTCAGGGTGTAGTTCTAATCCGAACTTTGCCAGGCGTTTTGGCAGTACTTTCATTACCCTGAGAGCATCCGCTTTGTTTTCAAAACAAAGCCTAACATCGTCAGCAAATCGCACTTCGAATGCTTTCCCTTGTAAGCGCGGGAGAACAACTTCATGAAACCATTTGTCCATAACTTCATGGAGAAATATGTTACTCAATAACGGGCTTATTACAGCCCCTTGCGGAACTCCCTTATCGGGAAACTTTAATCCTCCATTTTCCATTATCCCCGCGTTCATCCATTTACCTATCAACCGAATGAGCACCCCATCGCGTACCCTTTGCTTGAGAATGTCGCACAGATACGTCCATTTGATACTGTCGAAGTATTTCCGGATATCCAGGTCAATGATCCATCCCCCCTTCATATCCATTAGCCCTTCCCATAGCGATTTCAATGCCAGATGTTGCGATCGATTTGGCCTGAACCCATATGAACAGTCATAAAACTCTGTCTCATAAATGGGCTCGATAAGCCATTTAACCGCCTTCTGAAGCACCTTATCGGAAAAGGTGGGAATCCCGAGAGGACGCTCTTCTCTACTTCCCGGCTTCGGTATGTACGTTCTCCGCACCGGCGGGGCTTTGTACTTTCCCGATTTGGCCTGTTCCAATAGACTTTCCAGGTTTCCCTTTAAGTCCTCATGAAACTCCCTGGACGTTTGTCCGTCTACTCCTACTGCACCATCCTTCCGTGTTTCCTTGTACGCTTCATACATCCATTCCATGTCCACATTATAGCTCAATGATGTGAAGCTTACATGCGGCATTCTTTCCGCATTTTGCGCTATCTGCTGCATTTTCGTTGACACTTTGCTGAGTGTATCCATTGTTACCTCCTGTGTTTCAACACAACAGCTCTATGATTCCGGTATCCCCCTTCCCTACGCAGGGTCCCTCGGGATGGTTCCCCTGCCTCATCAGTACTATGAGGATACTAAGACTTCTCATTCGCCGTCCTTCTCCTTTGTGTACAGTAAGAAGTACCACCTTACCGGGTTTTACTGTTCGTCATAGCCTTTGCTATCTCCTTTCAGGCTAAACCCGCCACCCAAAAGGCCGGGACTGATTTGTATACCGCTTTGCACCCCCTGGCGGTTCTTCTTCATAAGATGGAGCTATGAGATCTCCCAGGTTCCTGATCAACCCCCTTCTCTATCTGCCCTGCTCTTAGACCCCGACCGGATTGTCCCTCCAGACCATACGGAGGTTCAATGCTGCTCCTGCTACTGCGACGACAAAAGCTCCGGCATTTGACATTTTCGAGGCTCAGTCACACGGCTTCTAAAGTCACTGTCTACGCTTCACGCTTCGGTCACCCTCACGTGCAAGACTCGTTTCCGACTGGTGGTCAGCCTTTATCGGGTGAGGTTTACTACTCACCGGGTTGAAAAGAGAATTTCTAATGTTTCAAAGAACATTATTCCAACTCGTCAGGCTTAGCCTGGCGCAACACAAACCTGTTTAACTTTTCCATCCTGGGGTCGTATAAACTCCGGTGCAAGAGGAATCACCCTGTTGCTACCTGGAACAACCAGAACAGGCAGGAGAGTATTATGGTAGTAGGTGGTCGTGCCGTCTCGGTGTTCTTTTGTTAAACAGTTCTGGCAGTGAATCTGTTTTGAGGAAAAGTACCATGTACCATCCAGAGCAATTAAGAGATCATTATTAAAAGAACGGAACTCCCCTAAAACATTTGTCTCTTGCAACATCGTTAAAGTTTTATCAAATACAGGAAAAAGACAATTAGCAGGAACAGGATCATGTCTTGCCTCAGACGGAATTGGAATTTTTCATTGTTTATGTTAGCACTATATCAATGTGGAGGGAAACATGACAAAGAAAAAGAATTTCAGTCCGGAACAAAAAGTTACCATCATTAGAAAACAACTATTAGAGAAAGTACCCGTATCTGATCTATGCGACCAATACGGATTTCATCCATCGTTGTTTTATCGATGGCAGAAGATGTTTTTTGAAAAAGGCTACCTTGCTTTTCAAACAAATACAGACTCCGGAACCACCAAACTAGAGAAAAAGGTATCTGCTCTGGAGGGAAAATTGGTCAAAAAGAATGAGGTTCTTTCTGAGTTGATGGAAGAGCATGTCGCTTTAAAAAAAAATCTTGGGGAAATCTAAGAGCCACCTGGGTGCCGCATGATACACGAGATAGCATTGTGGATTTTGTTCGTTACTGGTCTGATCAGGCTGAAGTTACAACTAAAAGATTCATTAGCTGGATCGGAATCTCTACCAGCAAATTCTACGAATGGAAGAGGCGTTATGGTATGACAAATGAACATAACTGTTGGATACCCCGAGATTTCTGGCTTCGAGAGTGGGAAAAGCAAGCAATCATAGCTTTCTATCTTCTTCATCCAAACGAAGGCTACCGCAGGCTCACATTTATGATGATTGATGCAGATGTAGTTGCTGTGAGTCCGAGCTCCACATACCGGGTGTTAAAAGTTACCGGGTGCCTACAGAAGTGGAATCGAAAACCATCTAAGAAAGGTACAGGTTTTAATCAGCCTGCAAAGTCTCATAAACACTGGCATGTAGATGTTTGCTATATAAATATTTGCGGAACCTTTTACTATTTGTGTGCTGTTTTGGATGGGTACAGCAGGTTTGTAGTGCACTGTGAAATCCGCAAGAGCATGACCGAAGCTGACATTGAGACAATTATTCAGAGAGCCCGGGAGAAGTTTCCAGATGCATTACCCAGGATCATATCGGATAATGGCCCTCAGTTTATTTCTAAGGATTTCAAGGCGTTCATCCGGATCTGTGGTATGACACATGTAAGGACCTCACCATATTACCCGCAAAGCAATGGAAATGAAAAGAGAATGTATTCGACCAAAGACTCCTCTGTCCTTAGAAGATGCAAGGGGCATCGTTCATGATTTTGTAGATCATTATAACAAAGTACGTCTTCACAGCGCTATCGGATATATTACGCCTTTTGATAAATTACGAGGGCTCGAACAGATCATTTTTGCTGAGCGGGATCGGAAGCTGAATGAAGCCTGTGAACAAAGAAGGATCCAGCGGAAGGCTGTGGATTATGCTGCTGTTTCATCTGAAAATACCGCATACCCGTTGATGGTTTGACAGGAAAGAGGGAAAGATGTATAGCTATCTATGTTTGGTGAAACGGAAACGGGCAACGCTGGGGAGCGACCCGTTGAGGGATAACCAAATGAGGTTGCGACGGATATCTGTCTGGGGAGGCCTTACGGTTTCCCCACCTCCTTTGTTGCGTTACACTGATATCCAGAGTTGCCTCTTATGCCTTAAAAACCCCAGGGGTCTGGGGACAGAGTCCCCAGATACATTCGCATTATTTAGAAGCGGAAAATTCCATTTCACGCTGAACCAAGACAACCTAAAGTAGCTAATTTTTCAGAATCAACATGAGAATCTATATACTTTTGCAGATTATTGTTCATTGAACGAATGATATCGGATAATATAGCCAATTCATCTTTTGATTGTATGGTAGGATTCCAATTGCGATGACCCGGTGAAATTGTCTTTGCATCAATAATTAAGCGTTTGATAGGTTTGGATATTCTATGCGCCACAATAAGTACACCGGTAATTCCCATTAAAGCAGCAATAGATCCGGCAATAAGGAGTTTATTAAGTTGTTTGTGTAATTCCAATTGAGAAACCGATCTAAAACTATCTTCAGCCTCTTTTATTATCAGTGCGGCTGAAAAAATAACAATGGAAATTATAATTATTATAATAATTGATATTGGAATAACAATCTTTGATGATACTTTCATTTTACTCCTGATTTCCTGCCTCTGGATAATATGATGAGATAAA
>JAFDAP010000221.1 GCA_019313765.1 Deltaproteobacteria bacterium
TGTAATTTGTATTTTTAGACACAAAAATCCAAGGCAGAGCCATCTAGCTCTGACCTAGCCCATCGAAGATCCCGTTACGCGGGAGAGGACCAGGTTTTCAATGGAAAAATAAATAGCGGCTCAGTCCTTTAACATCTTGACGCGCTTCGCTAATCCCTGTATTTTAGGGACTGTCACAAAGACCATTTTTTTAACCTTAGGGCTCGCCCAATAGTAACTTCACAGAATTGGCGCTCACATTCGTGTTAGATTTGCTCGATCCGATTTCGCAAAACCACAGGAATAGTAGTACTATTTCGAGGATTTTGCGAATGAGGATTGGGCGAAGATGACATGAAGATGAGATGCGAAAATGGGAAGTTATTTTGGGCGAGCCCTTAAACCCGTATTCTTGAAAGGAGGATAGATATGGCTGGAAGTACATACAAAATAATTGAACTGGTAGGGACCAGTGATACATCCTGGGAAGACGCGGCAATGACTGCTGTGGAAACTGCGGGAGAAAGCCTTAAAGATTTGAGAATTGCCGAGATCACGAAACTGGATATGATCATCACGAACGGAAAGGTCACATCCTATCGTGCCAGGGTCAACCTATCATTCAAGTATCAGAAGTGATAACCTCTTCCCCCAGCACCTCATAACCCAGTCCGACCTGATGTCCGATTTTTGAGCAAAGTCCTAAAAACTATGGGGATTGCAGTCACTAAATAAATAGTTTTTACGAGGTCTGGATTTAGGATTGCCGGCTTTTTTTGGATTTCAGGACGATAAGGATGACAACGGAGGCAATCAGGATCAGGGTGGCGACAAATTGAGTGGTCGTCATCTGGGTGCCCGGGATCATTCCCCTGTAATCTCCGCGGAAACGCTCAATGGCAAGACGGGATGTGCTGTGGAGGATCAAAAACCATAACAGGACCTGTCCCTCAAACTTTTTCTTGGAATGCAGCAATATAAGGACCACAAAAATAACGAACCCGCTTAGGGACGAATAGATTTGTGTTGGGTGCAGGGAAATATTGGTAGGCGCTAAGCAATGTGGATGAGTGAACACGACACCCCATTTTAAATCGGTTGGCTTGCCGTAGCAACACCCTGCCATAAAACAGCCGATACGGCCGATGCCCTGGCCCATTGCTGCTGCGGGCGCCCAAAGGTCAGCCACCTTCCACATTGAAATCCGGTGCCGTCTCGCATACCAGCCCACGGCCAAGACAACACAAATTATTCCACCGGAAAAGACCAGCCCCCCCTGCCATACCTTAAAGATATCTGCCGGCCGCTCAAGGTAATGGGAGATATTCATGAGCACATACATCAGCCTTGAGCCAATGATGGCAGCAAGGATGATAATAAACCCCATGTCCATAACCTGTTGCGGACCCATGCCTTCGGACTTCCCCATTTTCACCGCGACCATTAAACCGGCGAAAAACCCAAAAGCCACGAAGAGTCCGTAGGTGTGGAGGGTGAAAGGGCCTATGGAAAAGAGATCAGGAAACATGGTAGATCTCAACCACTCAACTATTCGAAGAACGATAAAAGATAAGAATTATTGCCACCCAGAATGTGCCTACCGTGATGGCCGAGTCGGCCACATTAAATGCCGGCCAGTGATATGGCCCTAAGTGGACATCAAGGAAATCAACCACCTCTCGAAACCTTAGCCGATCAATCAGGTTACCCACTGCCCCTCCTAAGATGAGAGACAGCCCGAACGCGATTCGGGCATCTTCCTTTTTGAGCTTGAAAAACCATGCCAATAGCAAAACAACCGCAACCACGGTCGCGGCCGTAAGCAGATAAAAACCGGCATCAAAATCCGGACGATTCATCAGTCCAAAGGCCATGCCTCGGTTGCGCACATGCACCAGATTAAAAAACCCGGTAACTGTCACCGATTCATGCACACGCAGGAAGAGTATAATTGCCCATTTTGATATCTGGTCCATGAAAACAATGACCAGTGCAGGCCAGATCATCCAGTGGTGATGTCTTTTCAAACCCCGACAACCTCCATTTCGGCTAAGGCCTGAAGGCATCTCTTGCAGATACCGGGATGGTTGCCGTCATCTCCCACCGTTGGCTCATGAACCCAGCAGCGCTCGCATTTGGAATCCGGGGAAGGAACAACCTTTACTTTGAGACCGGGCACCGTCTCGCTTTCAATGGTATTCTCAACACTTTCAATTTCAGCCATGTCCACCGAGGACACAATAAAAATGGATCGGAGCTGGCCCCTGTAAGGAGTTAACTTCTCCATAAGCCCGGCAGAGAGCCCGAGTGTGACGGATGCGTCTAAGGAATGCCCGATTATTTTCTCCCTTCTGGCAAGTTCCAGTCCCTTTGTCACCTCTTTCCGCACTGTTAGTATGTCTTCCCACCTCCCGGCCAACTCAGGGTCTTTGTAAGAATCGTTAACAGGCAAAAAGAGGTCCGCGTGCACGCTTACTGGCCGGTCATTTCCTTTCATGTATTGCCAGATCTCATCTGCCGTAAATGATAAGATGGGCGCCATCAGCCTGACTAAGTTCTCCAAGATTTCATTCATGGCCGTCTGTGCGGACCGCCTGACCCTCGATTTCTCCGGAGATGTATAAAGCCGGTCCTTTATGACATCCAAGTAAAAAGAAGAAAGGTCTAAGATACAAAAATTGTGGAGGCTGTGATAAATGAGGTGAAAATCGAAATCCTTATAAAAACCTAAAACACGCTCGTTAAGATCCTGGATCCGGTGCAGGGCCAAACGGTCCAATTCCTCCATCTGTTCATAAGGGACCCGGTCTGTTTCAGGATCAAAATCGCTTAAATTGCCTAAGAGATACCGGCAGGTGTTGCGAATACGACGGTATGCCTCTGTAAGCCGCTGCATGATCTCCTGCGAAAGGCGGATATTGTCCCGGTAATCTTCTCCGGCCACCCACAGCCTGAGGGTCTCGGCCCCGTATTTTTTGATAAGATCTTCAGGAAAAATAACGTTCCCCGCCGACTTGTGCATTGCCTTGCCCGATCCGTCAACAACAAAGCCATGGGTCAGGACACCCTTATAAGGCGCTTCCCCGCGGGTCCCCACCGAACAGAGGAGGGAGCTGTGAAACCATCCCCTGTGTTGATCGCTGCCCTCAAGGTAAAGGTCTGCCGGGCTGTCCAAATATTCCCTTTTCTCCATGACCGCCGCGTAACTGACACCCGAGTCAAACCACACATCAAGGATATCGGTCTCTTTCCTGAACCTATCGGCCCCGCATTCCGGACAGGTTGTGCCCGGCGGCAACAGGTTTTCTTCGGGCTCGGTAAACCAGATATCCACCCCGTGCTCTTCAACCATAGCGCTCACATGATCAATAATCTCCTGGTTGATAACCAGGTGATTACAGTTCTCGCAAAAGAAAACGGTAATGGGCACCCCCCATGACCTCTGGCGGGAGATGCACCAGTCAGGACGGTTGGCAATCATGTTGTAGATTCGGTCCTGGCCCCACGAAGGCATCCATGAACCCCTGTTGATGGCATCAAGCGCATTCTTTCTGAGATCGTTTTTTTCCATGGAGATAAACCACTGTTCAGTGGAGCGGAAGATCACGGGCTTCTTGCAGCGCCAGCAGTGCGGGTATTCGTGGGTTATGTCCTCTACCTTGAGAAGCGCACCCACCTCCTTGAGCTTTTCATTAACGGCCCGGTTTGCCTCAAAGACCTCCTGACCGGCAAAATACTCCACGTCCTCTGTAAACCGGCCCGAATCATCTACCGGTGAATAGACATCCATGTTGTACTTCAGACCTGTTTCATAGTCTTCCCTTCCATGTCCCGGGGCCGTGTGCACGCAGCCGGTGCCCGCCTCCAATGTCACATACGGCGCCAATACGATCACAGAAGTCCTGTCATAAAGGGGGTGTTTCGCCTCAAGGTTCTCGAGGTCCTTAGCCTTGAACTCCTGGATGACTTTATAGGACCCGATGCCAAAGGTGTCCATGCAAATATCCAGCAACCCCTCGGCCAATATCAAGACCCCCTGGTTTTCGGTTTCTGCGGCCACATATTTCAGATCAGGATGAAAGGCAACAGCCAGATTGGCAGGCAGGGTCCATGGGGTTGTGGTCCAGATCACGATGGAGATTTGTTTCCCTTTCAAGGCAGGATAGGATTCACCCAGGTCCGAGACCATGGGGAACTTTACGAATATGGACGGGGAGGTATGTTCTTCATATTCAACCTCTGCCTCGGCAAGGGCCGTCTTGCATGAAATGCACCAGTAGATGGGCTTCCTGCTCCTAAAGAGACTGCCGTTTAGGGCAAACTTCCCGAACTCCCGGACAATAGTCGCTTCGTAAGGGTAATTCATGGTCAAATAGGGCCGATCCCACTCTCCAAAGACCCCAAGCCGCTTAAATTCGTTTCTCTGG
>JAFDAP010000222.1 GCA_019313765.1 Deltaproteobacteria bacterium
TTGATTTTCTGCAACCCATTTTCTATTCAAAAAATCTCTCTTACCGTTATGAATCAGCATCCTGCCAAAAAGAATAAAATCAAATCGTATAAATTCCCTTCAATTTGATTCATTGATTTAGTGAATCATATCAAGGATAATTCGCCTGGTACCTTACCGAGGAATAGATGTTGGGGAGGCGAGCGAACCCGTTAGGGTGAGCTCGCGAAGCCTGGATAAGCACATCCCTGACAGAAGAATTCTTTCAATGCGATGGATGGTTCCTCCTGCCAGGGATGTGTTAGAGGGTGTTGAACCTTTGTGCCCCATGGCACACGAACGCGTGCAATAGCAGCAGCAAGCGGGGCAGAAAAATGACGTCTATTAGTTACCAAAAATCTTTTTTAAGAAACCTTTTGTTATCTTTGCATCTCCTTTCCCCAAGAGTTCAAGCTCACCGTGATCCAGCCAGATCCCTTTGCAGTGCGGGCATCGATCAATCATCGCATCCTGATAATTGATCTCCTCCAGATCGTGACCGCATTTCGGGCACTTCATCCAGTGGGTATCTTTGCGATGGAGTTTGAGTTCCTCATCACGCTCCTTGTCAAGGCCGGAACGCATTTTGCCTAATCTCTCCTGATCCAGCTTCATAAAATACTCGTCTTCTCTATCCGAAGGTTCGTAAGGCATACCTTTTTCCTCCTTTTAAGTGTTTTTGGTAACCAACTGGGAATTTTAAAGTGTAAAAATAGATTAAAAATATAATGCTGTCAACTTTGAACGAACCTGATCATAAGAGATATTTCGCCTGTCCCCATTATATTCCCCTAAACGGCATTCTGAATGCTGAAAGCTGATTGCTGACCGCTCCCCAATTGAGCTTTCGCTCAATTGGGGATACAGTTTAAATCCGCGCAATGGCTTCAAATCAACAAAACTTTTAATCCTATCATATTGAAAAGTATAGGAGGCTGTCCGAGAATAGGCTTCTGCTACGACCGGCTGTAAATACCGAGGATCTGCGTTGGTAAACCCAAAACGCCCTCAATGTAGGCTACTGCTACGTCTCCGGTCGTTTTGAGCTTGCCGCCCCCGCTCAAAGTCCGGGATCTTCGACTTGCCCTAGAAATTTTCGCTCGGTCTCGCGACGAAGCCATTCTCGGACAGCCTCCTAGTAAATAAAGTTTATTTTTATAACCTTGAACCCTGAACCCTAAACCTGTGAACGCTTACCCATATAGAAGGTGTCTTTACCTTAAAAAACCCCTGAGCTTTGCCAGATTTATCTGATCCCAGTCCTTCTCACCTTTTCCCTTAGGAGTTTCAAGCACCTTTGGAATGTGCTGCATCCGACTGTCGTTAATCAGCAGTTTAAAGGCTGTTTCTCCGATAAATCCTTTGCCGATATTTTCATGCCGGTCGATGCGGGTCCCCATTTCACGCTTGGAATCATTCAGGTGGATCCAGTAAAGGTGCTCAAGCCCTATGACGGCGTCAAAGGTAGTAAATGTTTTTTGATAGGCCGCTTTGGTCCTCAGATCATAGCCTGCCGCAAAGATATGGCATGTGTCAAGGCAGACCCCTAAGCGATTCATGTCTTCAACTTTTCCCATCATGGCGGCGATTTGCTCAAAGGTGTGGCCAAGGCCCGAGCCCTGGCCTGCCGTGGTTTCCAGCAGAAGCCGGGTGGGGTTTTCGGGAAGTTTGTCAAATACCCTGTTGATGGCCGATGCAATCCGTTCGATACCCGTTCCTTCACCACTGTCCATGTGTGAGCCGGGATGGAGTACGACGAGGGGAATTTTAAGGGCCGAACAGCGGATCAGTTCCTGTTTCAGGGCCTCACAGGACATGGCGTATTTTTTCTTTTCAGGGGAGGCCAGGTTGATTAGATAGGAAGTATGGGATGCAATGTGTCGTATTCTGGTCTTTTTGCGGGCCTCGTCAAACACGCGGATATCTTCACTGGAAAGGGTTTTCTCCTTCCATGTACTGGCGTTTTTTGTGAATATCTGCACGGCAGTGCATCCGTAGTCTTCGGCCGTAAAGAGGGCTTGATGCAGTCCCTTTGCAATGGAAAAGTGGGCGCCTAAAAGGCAGGAGTTCCTTTGATCACCTGTGCGATGTCTTCCCATTATATACCCGTGAAATCTGATTCCTGAGACTGACCCGGAGTTAATTTTCCGTAAGCATTTACGGGGCAGTGGAGTTAATGAAAAACCCAAATAACAAATTCACAAATAGCAAACAAATTCCAATGACCCAAATTCAAAATCCCAAACATGTTTTGGGAATTCTTATGCCGAAACCCAATGAACGAACTCTCCAGGCATGTGCGCCGTAATATTAGGGAAGGCGAGGAGGGCGGGCCGTAGGATGGGCTATGATATTTACTCAATTAGGGTAAGACTTCCTCATATAACGCACGTAATTCCAGGTTCATATTGGCGATCTTCTCTGAGGCTATCTCAGGCGAAACAGCCTTTAAGGAACCGTCCGGGTTTTGCACTACCACGCCGCTTTGGGTCAGCATTTTATGACGCGCATTCCGCTCCTCCTTGTCCGGATGGCACACGATCTGGCAGGAGCCGCATGTCTGCCTGATTCTTGTTTTCATGAGGGGGTGATAAAAGCCTCCTTCCGTCTGTGGCCTTTTCCAGTATGCCTTTGCAGCAGTCCTGAAGACCGCCTTGAACTCATCTTCTTCTTTTGGTATGGGAAACCGGGCAGGCGACCAGGTGGACCATTTACCGGAGGAATGTAGCCCTGCAAAGCCTCCGCACACATATTCGCATCTGACGTAGCCTCGTCGTTTCGAATAAGTAAACTCCTCCCCTCCAAGTTCTATGCGTGTTTCTTTCTCAGGGTCCATTAATCCTGACGGGCAGGAGGCCATGCACAGTTTACAGCCGTCACAATAGTTATCCTCCGGTGGGAGCGGTTCCGTAGGCACGAGTTCGGCGGCCGTGACGATGGCGCCCAGAATAATGGCCGCGCCTTCGTTTCTGGTAATAACGTTGCCGGACAGTCCGAAATGTCCAACTCCTGAGCGTACTGCCAGATATCTCAGTGAAATATCCGGAAGGAGGTCCCTTATCCCACGCGGGGTATCCGTTCTATACTTCAAATTGGCGGCCAGGGGAAAAGAGGGATAGCCCTTTTGCGCAAGAAAATCGGAAAGCTGAAGAGCTATACCGCTTGACTGGGCATTTTTGAGGACATTGTCCCTTTCGTGGGAGAGAAAATCCTTTTTCATGAGAAAGGGAGGAATGTGGCTCTGATCAAGGGGCAGGGCAAAGCTGACCGCGGACTTTGCCTCGGGCAGCACATAGGTGAGGTCCGCCGACGGGGGACCTCCCTTCAAAGTCTTCAAAGTGGCGATGCCCACGGCACACGCGCCCTGGCTCTTCACATAATCGATTATTAGTTGACTCAATTCTTCCATAAAGCTTCCTCCCTTCCTTGGATTTATTGTACTCAGGTTGTCAGGTTCACGGTTCACGGTTGGTCGCCTTGCGCTCCTCATATTTCTTGAGATAATTGATAAAACCATGAACGGAAGCATATTGTATCTGTCTCTTCAGCCCATAGTCCCTCGCAAATTCCGGCTTCTTTGTCAGACGGTACACTTTCCGAGTCAATTCGCGTGACAGTTGCCAAGCCTCAATATCTTCAAAACGTTCAATCTTCATCGTTCCTTAACCTTAAACCGTGAACCCTTGAACCGTGAACCTGAGCAGTTACACTCCAACAAAGCAAATCCCCTCTGGACCCGGATATTTACTTGTTTGCGTTTGCAGTGGCCTTTTTATCTTCGAACCACCTTTCCATCCATTCGCGGGCATCCTTTGGGGGATGATAGATCTCCTCCCTGCGTTCAAGGATAAGCGACTCTGTAGGGCACTTGTATACACAGACCCCGCAGCCAATGCACAGGTCAGAATCGAGCACTGCCACCTTTCCCTTTTTATTGGTCGCCTTTGTGGAATCTTCAAGCCTGAGTGCATCCATGGGACACCTCTCGACACAAAGACCACAGGCCTTGCAGGTCTCAGGACTGGTGCGAACACGATAATTGGATACGTCATGGCTTTTGTCGTGCTTCAGCACGTGGTAGGCCTCAAAGAAGAGGCAGCAGCATTTACAGCAGTTACAAATAGTATCCGCTCCCTTTTCCCAGTTTGAAATGGCGTGAACCAGCCCTGATTCGGCGGCCTGTTTGAGGATTTCTCTGGTTTCTTCCTTTGTGATCTCACGGCCCAGGCCGTTTTCCACAATGTAATGCCCTAATTGCCCGAAGTGCAGGCAGACTTCCACCGGGTGCTTGCAGTCTGGTGAGTCGGGATCGAGGTTTTTTCGTTGCCGGCAGGGGCAGTAGGAGACCGTGCAGTAATCCTGGGAATCGACATACTCGACCACGTCT
>JAFDAP010000223.1 GCA_019313765.1 Deltaproteobacteria bacterium
ACGAAACCAGTAGCGCAACCGAATAACGAAAAGTACCTTAGGTATTTAGCTGATTTTTGAACAAGCCCCTATGGGGCTAACCCAAAGCCGGGCCCTCCGGACCCGGATCTTTACATCCGTGTATTCGAAAAGAGTATAACGTAACACTCTGAAAATTATGAAAATCAAGACAGGTACATTATGAATAATTTTGAGAAATTATCATATTAGATTGATGAATGCAAATGCTGGTAAAGGGTCCTGCCATTCTCGGACAGCCTCCTAGCGCCAAAATGGGAAGGATTGGGGAATCACATTAATAATCCTTGTACGAATATAGGCATTCGGTTTATGCTATCAGATGTGAGAGGATCTGGAGAAGGTGACATGGCACCGACCAAAACGAATGGGCTTAAGCGGCCGGTGGTGAATATTTTTATCATAATAGGAGAAACGCAATGAGCAAAGTAAAGATGACCCCCAGCGAGGCCTTGGTAGAAACCTTGGTCGCTGAAGGGGTGAATACTGTATTTGGTATTGTGGGCTCCGCCTTTTATGGATGCACTGGACCTGTTTCCCACGGCGGGGATCAGGTTTGTGTCGGTGGCCCACTAACAGGCTGCAGCGCACGCCGCGGACGGTCTGGCCAGGGTTACGGGTCGCCCCCAGGTCTGTATCGGACAGAACGGTCCAGGGGCGGCCAATTTTGTAAGCGCCATCACGGCCGCCTTCTGGGCCCATAACCCTGTGGTGGCCATTACACCCGAAACAGGGTCCGCAGGCATCGGGACCGGCGGGTTTCAGGAATTAGACCAGATGTCCATGTTTGAAAAGTCCTGCGTTTATCAGGTCCGCGTGAATCGGCCTGAACGGATGGCGGAACTTACTCGACGTGCCTTTTATATGGCAAAGGCGGAAAACGGACCTGTACAGCTAAATATTCCAAGGGACTATTTTTACGGCATCTGCGAAGACGAGATCTATCCTACTCTGACTGTTTCCCGCGGCTGCGGTGCACGAAAATACCTCGACGATGCTGCCGGGCTTTTGACCGACGCACAATATCCGGTAATAGTGGCAGGGGGCGGGGTGAGCCAGGGAGGTGCCCTGGCCGTGGGTCCCATCGGCTATTGCGGTTCCAAGGCGGCTGTGCGCGAGAAGATCCCTGTAATCGCCGTTGTGGCTAATAAACTGGAATGGGGGGCGGAAAAGAAAACCAGATCGACTATTACGACAACCGTTTTGTGGGGGCAAATCTCAGGGAGAACCCTGATTATGCAAAATTAGCCGAAGATATGGGCGCCAAGGGATTTAAAGTGGAAGACTATAGGGAGATTCGGGACGTGGTCAACGATGCCGTTGCCTCAAACAGGCCGTGTGTGATCAATGCCATGATCCAGGGCGGCGAAAAGGTGCTGGCCGAACCGTTCAGGAGAGACGCCTTGCAAATGCCGGTGCGGTATCTGCCAAAATATGCGCACCTGAATGCAAAGGAATAGCTTCCTTTTATTTCAGTTTAGAAAACCCGGTCCTCCGGGCGGGGTCAGAGTCAGTGGGCTTTGCTTTGATGATTTCAGAGACCTCCATGTTATACGGCATACGGTTGCGGTTGCGATGCTCGTATCGGTATTCGTAAAGCGGTTTTCGGTAAATCCGCCAAAGTACGGCGGCGGATAAAAAACCCGCAACCGACCGACGATAGACGAAACGAGCCGCGCAACCTAATAACGAAAACCGTTTAACCCTTAGGGGGTGTAACTAAAGCCAGGTCCTCTGGGCGTGGATTCTTTACTATGAGACGTTTTGTGTTTATTATGTTTGCGGCGTTGTTTTTTTATGGAATGATCTTGGACCGGAATGCCATGGCCGCAGGTAGTATCCCGGTATTCGTGAGCATTGTGCCTCAAAAATACTTTGTGGAAAAGATCGGGGGCGACCTTGTCAAGGTTTCGATCATGGTAAAGCCCGGTGCCAGTCCGGCTATTTACGAGCCGAAGCCCGGTCAGATGGTCGCCCTTTCAAGGGCTAAGGTCTATTATGCTATAGGGGTTCCTTTTGAAAAGGCGTGGCTCAAAAAGATTGCCGCGGCCAACCCCGGATTGCTTGTCGTGCACACGGAGAGCGGTATTGAAAAAGCCCCCATGAAACCTGACCAATCTGAAGGAATCAAGGACCCGCATGTCTGGCTTTCTCCCCCGTTGGTGATGGTCCAGGCCCGGAATATACTTAATGCCCTTTTGAAAGTGGATCCGAAAAATGCCTCAATTTATGAATCAAACTACAGGAAGTTTATTGTAGAGTTGGTTGACCTGGATGCTGAACTCAGGGGCGTATTCTTTGGTAAAGGGAAAAATATCAGGTTTATGGTCTTTCATCCTGCCTGGGGATACTTTGCCCGTAACTATGGATTGAAGATGATTCCTGTTGAGAGTGAAGGTAAGTATCCCAAGCCGGCTGCCTTGAGGCGATTGATCGAGAAGGCAAGAGGACATGGGATTAAAGTAGTTTTTGTTCAGCCCGAGTTCTCGACAAAGAGCGCCGGAACTATTGCAAAGGCAATTGGGGGACAGGTCGTTTTTGCAGCCCCGCTTGCAGCGGACTGGGCCAATAACCTGAAACAAGTTGCCGTCAAATTTAAGGCCGCCCTGAGGTGAGGAAGCTGTTAAGATGCTTTTTTTTGACAGGATTAACAGGATGGACTGGATTAATTTTATCCTGTAAATCAGAAGATATATCCTGTTTTTGAGAAACTTTGCTGTTAGCAATGACAGTTTCGTAAAAAGGCATTTCATCAGTAATTACTTCGCTATTCTCGCAATGACTGCATAAGAGACTTTTCACGAAGGTAGTAATATTGTTTGCATAATAAAAACTATATGAATTTGCCCAACTATTGCCTGAAATGTCCGGGAAAATATATTATTTTAACACAGGATTTTGATTAAGGATGCACGGGACAAAAAATCTTGTTTATCCTGTAATCCCGTCTAAAGTTTTTTAACATGTGAACGTTTACTAAGGACAGATTATAGATGGAATCCACGGTTATAGAGGTTCGTGATCTTTGGTTCTCCTTTAACGGACAAGCGGTGCTGAAGGAAGTGAATTTAACGGTTCATCCGAGAGATTTTCTTGCTGTCATCGGTCCTAACGGGGGAGGCAAGACCACGCTCATTAAGCTGATGCTTGGCCTTTTGGAGCCTGATCGGGGAACCATAAGGGTCCTGGGTAATACTCCCAAAGAGGCTGCTCCACGCATCGGTTATGTGCCCCAGGGTATCGGTGTCAACAACTCCTTTCCCATATCGGTCCTTGATGTGGCGCTCATGGGCCGAATGCGCGGCGGTAAAGGCTGGTGGCGCTTCTCCGGGACAGACAGGATGATTGCCCAGAAGGCATTGGAGAGAGTGGAAATGTGGGAATTCTGTACCCACCGCATGGAGGAGCTTTCCGGGGGACAGCGGCAGAGGGTCTTTATGGCAAGGGCTCTCGTGGCAGAGCCGGAAATGCTCTTCCTGGACGAAGCCACGGCAAGCGTAGACACAAAAGGACAGAGCGATTTCTATGAGTTCTTAAAGGAACTCAACGAGACAGTAACTATAGTTGTGGTCAGTCATGATCTGAGCATTGTTTCCAGTTACGTCAAATCCGTGGCGTGCGTGAATCAGCAGCTCATTTTTCACGATGCCGCAGAAATTACAGGTGAGATGCTTGAGATGGCCTATCACTGTCCCGTGGAGTTGATCGCCCACGGTTTGCCCCACCGGGTTTTGCAGGAGCACAAAGATTAAATGGTCATGGGAGGCCGGGTTACAATGCCTTCACTCACAGTCACTCGGAAAAGACCTCATAGCCTTTGCCAGGAATAAATGTAATGTTTGAAGCGCTCCAGTTTGAGTTCATGAGAAATGCCCTTTTGGCCGGTTTCCTGGCCAGTATTACGTGCGGTGTGATCGGAACGTTCGTGGTGGTAAACAGGATAGTCTTTATCTCCGGCGGCATTGCCCATGCAGCTTACGGTGGAATCGGTCTTGCATTTTTCTTTGGATTTTCACCCACAATAGGCATCTTGGGGTTTTCTCTTCTGGTTTCCGTGGTCATGGCCGCGGTAAGCTTGAAGACCAGGCACAGGGCCGATACTATTATCGGTGTGCTATGGGCCATGGGTATGGCCTTGGGCGTGGTCCTGGTTGATCTGACACCCGGCTATAACGTGGATTTGATGAGTTATCTCTTTGGGAGCATCCTGACCGTCCCAACGTCCGATCTCTGGCTGATGCTCATCTTAAACGGCCTGGTCGTTCTCACGGTTGGCTATTTCTACCACGACCTCGTGGCCCTTTCCTACGATGATGATTTCGCCCGGGTAAGGGGCGTCCCCGTAAAGGTCCTTTATTTCCTCCTCATGGCCATGATAGCCTTATCC
>JAFDAP010000224.1 GCA_019313765.1 Deltaproteobacteria bacterium
AATGTCTTGTCCTGGAAGGTTTTGGTCATTGAATATTGGAATTTGAGATTTGTTTGTAATTTGGTGCTTGGAATTTGTATTTTTAGACACAAAAATCCAAGGCAGAGCCATCTATCTCTGACCCCCGCGTAGCGGGATCTTCGACGGTCCCAGCCTCCGGCCCATAGGGCCTACGGCCCGGAGGGAGGACCAGGTTTTCAATGGAAAAACAAAGGAGTTGGATCATGTCGCAGGACGATTTTATGCAAATAAAAGTGGAAAAAAGCGCCGTAGGCATCATGGGCCTGAAGCAGGTCATGAAGGAGCTGGCAAAAGACTATGGCCAAAAGCCGGATGAGGAGATCCAAACAGAACTCCTGAAACGCCTTTGCAAAAAAAATTACATTCCTGATCAAGTCAAAGGGGTTTATTCAAATGCCTTTTTGCGGGAGTTCAAAAAATTCATGGGAAAACCTTATGAGAAAGAGCTTCCGGAAGGGCTTGAAATCAAGGTCTTAGGCCCGGGATGTGCCCAGTGCGACGGACTGGAAAGACAGCTTATGGAGGTCATGGCCGAGATGAATCTTGCAGGTGATCTGGAACATGTTCGTGATATTAAAGAGATCGGAAAATATGGGGTTATGGGGACCCCGGCCTTGATAATAAACGGCAAGGTCATGTCTGTGGGCAAAGTGCCACCCAAAGCAAAGATCAAACAATGGCTGAAAGAAGCCCAAAAGCAATAACGTAGGATTGATGGACGGCTGAAGCTATGGGTTAAGTAATCGTAAACATTTGTGTATTGTTTGTCGCAATACTCCATCGCTCCAGCACTCCATTACTCCATTTTTTTGAAAGGAGGAATAACCAATGGAAATTAAGATATTGGGACCCGGATGCCCAAACTGTGCGACCGCTGAAAAAAACGTGAGGGAAGCGGTTGCCGAGGCGGGGGTGGATGTTAGCATTGAAAAAATAACTGATATCATGGCAATCGCCAAATACGGAGTATTTGTGACACCCTCCGTCGTCGTTGATGGTGAGGTAAAGGCGGTAGGGAAAGTGCCGAACAAAGAAGAGATCAGGGCGTGGCTTTAAACAACTAAGAGGTGGGTAGTGTATGTCCAGTCATATTCATGATCATAGGGCGCATCAAGATTTTGTGGATGTCAAAGACACCAGCGGGTCCCGGCTCTTAATTACATTGGCACTCAACCTCATTATCCCCGTGGCCCAGGTCATCGGAGGTGTTTATGCCCACAGCATGGCCCTCATTTCCGATGCTACCCACAATTTCAGCGACTTCGTGGCCGTCTTGCTTGCCTATATTGCACATCGCATCGGAAGGAAAGGGGCTTCCTTTCAGAACACATTCGGTTACAAACGGGCTGAGATCCTGGCCGCCACCATGAACGTGGCCATTCTCATAGGTGCATCGGCCTTCATTGTTTACGGGGCAGTAGAGCGATTTTATCACCCGCAGGCCGTTCTCGGTAAAGTGGTCATCCTGCTTGCCGGTGTCGGCATCCTGGGCAACGGTCTCTCCGCCTGGCTGCTCCACCGGGATTCAAAGCACAGCCTCAATGTGCGGGGAGCCTTCCTCCACATGATAGGTGATCTCCTGACTTCTGTCATGGTGTTGATCAACGGGGTTGTCCTCATCTTCAAGCCCTGGTACTGGCTGGACCCCCTGCTTTCCATTCTTATCGTGGTTTTCATCCTGAAAAACTGCTGGTCCATTCTCAAGGCGGCTGGTGGAATCCTAATGAATGCCACCCCGGAAGGATTGAATCTTGAGGAGATCAAGAGTTTCCTGGAACAGATCCCCGGCGTATGCGGTGTCCATTATCTTCACGCCTGGAATATCTCCGTTTCCAGTATCGGTTTTTCCTGTCATGTGGAAGTGTCGGATCAGTTGGTCAGCAAGACCGAGAAGATTGGGGAGAGGGTCCGTCATGAACTCTTCCATCGATTTGGCATTGATCATCCTGTACTCCAGTTCGAGACCACGGAATGTGGAAACGGCGGAATTATTTGTGAAATCTCTTCCAGAGGTACAATGAATGGCTGAAGGTCAGACAGGTTTTCTCAGGGGACAATATGAACGACCTTTTTTAGGGGATGAACGCCCATTTTTCGGATTCATTTGGGCCATGAGAGACTATTATGTCAAGAAAAAGGAGTAGATCAAATGCCCCATTATGAAGGTCTTGTTACAAGTCTTAAAGAGGACGGCAAAGCTGAAGTGATCATCCAGCCGGGAAGCATGGGGATCCCGGGGGCATCCCCCCAGGTGAATCGTCGCGTTTGCCACTGCGCCACGGAGGGCTCCACCATAAAGATAGAGGCTTTGAATAAGGTGGGAGCCGGCGTGGGCGATTGGGTTTCCGTCAGTCGCAATGCCACTGAAATGATAAGAAATGCAGCAGCGCTTTTAGGTATTCCTATAATCGGCATAATTGTAGGTATCATCCTTGCAACCTTTTTAACCGATGGTTTTTCTTTTCGCATAGCGGGTGGGATTATCGCCATGGCTGCCTGTCTTTTGTCTGGAATTGCTATCGGAGTGTTAATCTTTAGACGGGTATCGGCAGGCAATCAACCTGTCATAGATCGTATCATCAAGACACGACTTGAAGCAGCTTCTACGTATGGCGGAGATCAATACCCTTTGGAAACCGGCAATAAAATATGTGACACTTGTGCCGGGGCTTTTTCCGTGACATCTCAATAGGGATGGGATTTACCCGGGGGAATCAGGTCACTTCGGCGGGACCATCTATCCTTTTATCCTTTTGACTTCCTGGACTCAAAAAAACTACAATAGAATCACCAGGAGTTGAGGAGGGACAGATATGCAACTCACAGTCAGAATGCCCGATGAATATAAAGAGAAGATGGTAAAGATTTTGATGAAAAAATATCAGGACTTTCCCATGGACTTTGCAGATGCTACCATTATCAAAAACCTTGTCCTAAGGCATCTTGATTGTGCAGTCCTATGTGTCTGATACTGTTAGCCATTCAATCGCATCCTGATTACAAACTGGTCATTGCGGCCAACCGGGATGAATTCTATGATCGACCCACGGCCCCTGCCGCTTTCTGGGACGATGAGCCTGGGCTGCTTGCGGGCAGAGATCTGCGTGCGGACGGCACATGGTTGGGTATCACCACAAAAGGAAGGATTGCGGCAATTACCAATTACCGGGACCCTTCCTCCATAAAAAGCAATGCCCCTTCAAGGGGAAGTCTGATCACCAATTTTCTCTCAGGACAGCAAAGTCCGGTGGATTACCTCGAGGGTCTCAAGAGGGACGCGCACGAATACAACGGGTTCAATCTTATTGTTGGCCAGAAACATAAACTTTATTGGTATTCAAATCGCGAGGAAGGAATTCGGGATCTTTCAACTGGCATATACGGTGTGAGCAATCGCCTTCTGGATACGCCGTGGCCCAAGGTGACCCGGGGAAAGAAAATGTTCAGAACACTTCTTTCTGAAGAAAAAGACCCCGCCCCTGAGGCCCTTTTTTCCATGCTCGCAGATCGCTCAGTCCCTGATGATGAAACCCTTCCTGATACGGGCGTTGGTCTTGAATGGGAAAGGATGCTCTCGCCCATCTTTATCACCAGTCCCACTTACGGCACCCGGTCTTCCACCCTAATCTTTATTGATCTCAATGATCGTGTGACATTCATTGAAAAAACTTTTAATTCATCCCCGGATCATGCCACGACCATCAAGCACGAATTCCGGATTCAAACCTGAAAGGAACTACCCCGCCCCAAGGGACGGGGAATACAATTCCAAGTTATTTAGCGAACCCTATTCATAATCTCAAAGAAGCAGGTCTCGAATAATCTTAAAAAGTAAATGGGTGATTTTGAATGGATATAGATATAACTATTCTGTGTGACAACAGCATAAGTAAATCCGGATTTGTCGGAGAGCATGGCTTCAGTTTACTTATTGAAAGAGATAACAAGAATTACCTGTTTGACACCGGCCCGGGAATATCCCTCCCACTCAACCTGAAGGTCTTAAACAAAGATTTTAAGAGCCTGGACAAAATATTCATAAGTCATGGCCATTATGACCATACCGGCGGACTTAAATGGGTTATCCAACAGGTAGGCAAGGTGGAGGTTGTGGCACATCCGGATGTTTTTTCCAGACACATGGTTCTGCATTCTCAGGATACGGGTGAACCTCCCCGCTACATTGGTTGTCAATTCAGTCAACAAGAGTTGGAGCAGTTAGGCGCTACATTTACCTTTATTGATAGTACCAGGGAAGTCAGTCCCGGGCTCTGGTTTGTGACCGGTATCAATCCTGATCCTGAAAAACTTCCTAACGATGCCAGGCTTTTAATACCTCAAGGGGAGCAGTTTGTT
>JAFDAP010000225.1 GCA_019313765.1 Deltaproteobacteria bacterium
CGGAATGACGGAAAAGAGAATTTTTCGACTTTTTACGAGGTTGTCAATATCCAATTGAAGCGATAATCGACAGGAGGATATATCACATGATTGTTGCAGAGAAAAAACCAATGGAGGAAATCATCGATCAGATAAAGGATTTCCAAAAACTCCTTATTGCAGGTTGCAATGAGTGCGTCACCGTATGCGAGGCCGGTGGCAAGAAGGAGGTCGGGATTCTGGCTTCGGCCCTGCGCATGTATTTCATGAACGAGGGAAAGAAAGTAGACATAGATGAAATCACCTTGGAACGACAATGTGATCATGAATACTTAGAGGAACTTCGCAACAACATTGATCAATACGATGCCGTGCTTTCCTTAGCCTGCGGGGTCGGGGTCCAGTTCATGGCCGAAAAATACTTCAGCACGCCGGTCTTTCCCGGGGTCAACACCTGCTTTATGGGTGTGACCGAAGAAAGGGGGGTCTGGAGTGAGCGCTGTCAGGGATGTGGACAGTGTATGTTAGGAAAAACCGCAGGAATCTGCCCTATTTCAAGGTGCGCCAAGAGGCTTTTAAACGGACCCTGCGGCGGCTCCACAAAGGGAAAATGTGAAATCAGCAAGGACCTTGATTGTGCCTGGCAACTGATCATCGACCGCCTCAAGGAGTTGGGCAGGCTCGATGACTACGAGGAAATCATACCAATTAAGGACTGGTCAACAGAAAGGGCCGGCGGCCCCAGAAAGGTGGTCAGGGAGGATGTAAAACTATGAGTGCGAAGAACGTACCGAGCAAGCTGAAAAAGATTCTTGATGCGGGACATTTGGCAGTCACTTCAGAATGCGGGCCTCCCAGGGGAAGCGACCCGAAGGCCATAACGAAAAAGGCTGAGATGATTAAAAATCACGTGGATGCCATAAACATAACGGATAATCAGACCAGCGTGACCCGCCTTTGCAGTTTGGCCGCCTGTATCCATCTCAAATTGATGGGGGTTGAGCCGACACTTCAAATGGTTGTCCGGGACAGAAACCGGATCGCTTTGCAGAGTGACATTTTAGGAGCCGCATCTTTTGATATTCACAATATCCTCTGCCTTTCGGGAGACCATCAGCAATTCGGAGACTCCTCTCAGGGCCAGAATGTCTTTGACATTGACTCCATGCAACTGATCCAGACCGTGAGATTAATGAGGGATGAGGGAAAATTCCTGGGCGGAGACGATATTAATCGCCCTCCTCAAATGTTTATAGGGGCCGCGGCCAATCCCTTTGCAGACCCTTTTGAAATCCGTGTTCCCCGGTTAGCCAAGAAGATAGCGGCCGGTGTAGAGTTTATTCAAACCCAGTGTATTTACAATCTGGAAAAATTCGAACTCTGGTTGAAGCAGGCCCGTGACCGGGGACTCCACGAGAAGGTCTATATCCTGGCAGGTGTCACGCCTTTCAAATCCGCGGGCATGGCCAAGTACATGAAAAACCGTGTTCCGGGAATGGACGTGCCCGATGAGGTGGTCAAGAGGATGAGCGGCGTGCCCAAGGAAAAACAACCCGCTGAAGGAATCGATATCTGCGTGGAAACGATTCAGCGTCTCAAGGAGGTAGAGGGTGTGAAGGGATTTCACATTATGGCCATCGAATGGGAAGAAAAAGTCCCCGAGATAGTAGAGCGCTCAGGTCTTTACCCGAGACCGAAGGATTTATGATTGATGATTGACGATTGATGATTATTTCGGCTAAAATTGACGAATTCGTAAAAAGTCAATATAACAGATGACAAACAAAAAGGAGGTTTGGGTATGGCCAAAAAATATATCTTAGTTGTAGATGATGATCCTGATCTGGTGGAAACCGTAGCCATGATGTTGGAAAGCAAGGGATGCGAGGTTGGGCGCGCCTATGATGGAGTCGAGGGCGAAGAGTCTGTCAAGGAGCGCCGTCCGGACCTGATTGTCTTAGATGTGATGATGCCCCGGAAGGACGGCTACGTCCTCTGCTCCGAATTAAAGGCAAATGCAGAGACAAGTGACATCCCCATTGTGCTTCTCACCGCGGTGGGAGAAGCTGTTCCAACAACCACATACACCCACGCCGACGGTATGTCCACTGAGGCTGACGACTATATCGCCAAACCTATCGATACGGAAGGTATGTGGGAAGCGGTTAGCAGTCTGCTTTGATATACGGTTGAGCGCAAAATGGCCCATCAAACCAGACTTGGCGGTTTCAAGCTCCTGAATGACGTGGTCTGGATTTCGCTGGTTGAACCCGAAAGAGACAAAGGATTTCCTGCGGAGTTCTGTGGCATGTTAGCCGGGGAGAAGATAAATCTCCTGTTCCTGACCTGCGGGAACCAGGGAGGCGTATGGGGTCTGGACATTGTGGCAGACCCCGATAACGCATCCAAAGCCTCCAAGCTTATTGAAGAAAATTTCGGAAAGATTAATCATGATACTGCGAAAGGTTCGGTTTTATCCCTTTTTCCCCACAAGAGCGACCCTGAGATCACCGCAGCGCTCCTTAATGTATTCGGCAAGGAGGGCATTGAGCCGAATGCCTTAGCTTATTCAAACTCCTCTATTTCAGCGGTCTTAAGAGAAGAAATCGTCGATAAGGCCACAAAGTCACTGTTCGAACCCTTCAGCTTCAGCGCATATCGGACCCCGGCAGACTGGAAACTTGCCCAAAAAGGCAAGGAACAGCTTTATAAGGAAGTAGTTGCCTCCTACCAGGAAAAGCAGCCCAAAGTCTACGCCTTGGAGTGGCAGGACGGGCAAGAGCTTTTGCGGCTAAATTTAAACCGGCGCGACCTGGGACTAATGGGTAATGCTTTCAGAAACTTCGCCGGTCTGGACCGCGTTTTTACGTTCCTGGTTTCAAACCCCTCCAATGAAACAAAGACCGCAAATCTATCCTTCTGCCTCCCTGAACCGGGCCGCGGAAAAAGGACAGATATGGTACAAGGATTACTTCCCGAAGCCCTCACGGACAGGATCTCTCCCGTCTCGGTATTCTCCATGAACGGCCCGCATTTCGGTGATCGTTACGGCATTGCGAGCGAACTCCTAACGGCGTTTGATACGGCCCGGGTTGACCTTCTCGCCTTGAGCTGCTCTATCCATTCCATTACCGGTGTCGTGCCTGCAAACCAGGGCGATTCGACAATCCAGGCCATTCAGGGATGTTTTGAAGTTCCCTCCGTCATCCGAAAACCGTAAACCCCGCCTGCCCGCCATCCATAGTATTACGGCGGACAGGCCATCCGTCGGGCAGGGGTGAACCCTGAACCTGTGAACGCCCATTTTTTTGAATAATAATGCGCTTGATGGCTACATGGATTAATGAAGAATAGCACGAATTGGATTTATAAGGGGTTAAAGCATACCTGATGGTATGGATGAATATTATGGGGTAGTCAAAGCGAAAGTTGGGTGACCTATACGTGAATCTGAGGAAGATGATTTTAGGCGCGAATTTCACAGAAACCGTAACCGCAAAGGATTTAAGGATACCAGATGAAAAAGCAACTATTCTGAGGTAGTCAGGTCAAATGTATAGGATAATTATTCTTCAAGACTCCCTGCTTTGACACGGCGCTCACCCGGATCTGCAATCGATTGTCTCCTTGACTACTTCTTCGATCTGGTTGGCGTTCATGATATCCAAATCCAGTAGTATCTCTCCTACCTGGCGGTGGGTTCCGAACTCTACATCTTCTCGAACTTGGATGGAAAGGGCATTTATGAGATCTTCCTCCGTGATAAATTCCTTTTTTATGGCAACGAGTCCAAAGCGCTTTTCATAGTGTTCAATTCCTACGGGTTTATCCTGCATGGAATGTCCCTGCTTTTTAAGTGTCCTTGGTTTGCCTAATTTTGTACTTTTAGACGGCTACTGAGGTTGCCCTAATTGTTTTTATACTTGTTCTACCTGCTGTTCCGTATCCACCATGCCTATAATCCAACCATCTACTCTGTCATCTACTTTAAGAAGCGAGATGTTCATCCGGATTTCTCGAGAGTGAATGGTGACTGACAGGGTGATCCTTCTTAATTCCCGGTCATGGACTACTCTCTTCAACCCATCGACTATTTTTGCCTGTTCCTCTGAAGGGAACAGTGCCCTGATCGGACGATTCAAAACACCTTCAACGCTTTTATTAATCATATCAAGGGCAAGTGAATTCGTGCTTATGATTTTGGCATCCTTGTCAACTACTATGATTCCGACCCCGATACTCTCAATGACTGCACTCTGAAAACTGATAGCATCGATTAATTCTGTCGTGGCTTGCCTTGGATATATCTTACCTGGTTCCAGGATTGCTTCATCGTTTTCCGGGGGAAAAGGCTGTTTTTCTATCTTGTCAAGGAATT
>JAFDAP010000226.1 GCA_019313765.1 Deltaproteobacteria bacterium
TTGGTGGGGTGAACTGATATGATTTCGGATTTGACAAGGATGATTGACCAGGTAAGCCGTGAAAAAGGTGTTGAGCGGGATGTGTTGATCAAAGCCCTTGAAGAGGCGGTAAAGACTGCGGCCCGGAAGAAGTATGGGCAGGAATATGACCTGGAAGTTAATTATAATGACGAATTAGGGGAGATTGAAGTCTTCGAATTCAAAGAGGTGGTTGAAAACGTAACCGCCGAAGAACTTCAGATATCGCTTGAGGATGCGCATAAGATTGATGCCGGATCCGAATTGGGGGATGAGCTTGGCATCAAGATGGAAACAGAGAAATTCGGAAGGATAGCTGCACAGTCTGCCAAACAGGTAATCAGGCACCGTTTAAAAGATGCCGAAAGAGACATTGTTTACGATGACTTCAAAGACCGACGGGGAGAGATTATCAACGGGATCGTGCTCCGGTTTGACAGGGGGTCCATTATTGTCAATCTTGGCCGGACAGAGGCCGAATTGCCGCAAAAAGAACAGGTGCCAAGGGAAGCGTACAAACAGGGAGATCGTATCAGAGCCTATATCCTGAACGTTAGGCAGTTCAGCCGCGGACCTCAGATCGTTCTTTCCCGGACCCATCCCAATTTTGTTTCAAGCCTTTTTGAGAACGAGGTCCCTGAAATCTCTGAGGGTATTGTCGAAGTAATGCAGGTGGCGAGAGAGCCGGGCGGAAGGGCCAAGATCGCTGTAATGTCAAAGGACTCTGACGTTGATCCTGTGGGTGCGTGTGTGGGGATGAAAGGCACCAGGGTCCAGACAGTGGTCCAGGAGCTGCGCGGTGAAAAAATTGACATTATCACCTGGGATTCTGATCCGGCCAAGTTCATATGTAATGCCCTGTCACCGGCTGAAATTATAAGGGTGATCGTTGATGAGAACAATCGTTCTATGGAGGTGGTCGTCCCGGATGATCAATTATCCCTCGCTATTGGTAAGCGGGGACAAAATGTGCGATTAGCCTCCAGGTTGACAGGCTGGAAGCTGGATGTGACGAGTGAAACCAATTATAACCAGACCCTAAAGGAGGGCTACAAGTCACTTCTCGAATTGCAGGGAGTAGGCCCGAAACGGGCTTCCGATCTCTACGATGAGGGCTTTATGTCTGCCTCGGATGTGGCAAAGGCCACTGTTCAAGACCTGCATTCCGTCGAAGGAATGACGGAAAAGAGAGCAGCAAAACTTATTGAGGATGCCGTCAATTACACGAGTGGAGAAACCGTTGTTAAAAAGGCGGAGGAAGATTCGATAACCGAAGATTCTCGAGATCAGGACAATAAAAAAACAGTAACTGAAGAAGTTTCCGATGGGGAGAAATAAGGGACACACACCCGTAAGGACCTGTATATCGTGTGGTGCAAAGCGAGGTAGAAAAGAACTGGTTCGCCTTGTATTAGATCCCCGGGGACTGGTTGTGCGGGATGATAGTGGAAAAGGGAGGGGCAGGGGCGCTTATGTTTGTCTTAACAAGCCCTGTATTGGGAAGTTAGAGACCGGGGACCGCCTGAAAAGGGCATTCAGAAAGGAAGGCCCCCTCTCTCTCCATCCGGAGTTTCGGGAAGAAATGAGTGGTGGGGGCGACTATAAAAAGGTGAAATCGTAAGCTTGATGAACTCGTAAAAAGGCGCAGAGCGACTTTTTACGAGGTTATCAAGTTTTGGAATTTCCGAGATATTATCGGGGGAGTACATGGCGAAAGTCAGAATCTATGAATTAGCAAGGGAACTTGATTTAGAGAGCAAGGACTTGGTGGACAAGCTCTTAGCCGGGGGTATGAGTCTTAAGAACTATATGAGTACCCTTGACGAAGCGGCGGTAATAAAGGCAAGGGAAATCGTCTCCGGTGTGATATCAGAGGTGGTTGAAGAAAAGCGAATAAAATCAACTGTTATTCGTCGTCGGAAGAAGAAGGTAAGAATCGAGCCGGAAGTCCCCGCAGCAGAAGTAGAAGCAGAGGAAGAGAAGGCCGAGGTCCCGGAGTCGGAATTGCCGGCCGAAGAGCTCCCGGAAAAGCCTGAAAAGGCGTCGGAAATTGCAAAATCATTTCGTAAGGAAGCGGTCGCGGAAAAGGACCTCCCTGCAGAAGAGAAGGAACCTGTTCCTGAAAAGGGTAAAAAAGCAGGGCGTCGAAAAGAAAAACCAGACCAAGAGGTCCCAGCAGAAAAGGTAGCAAAGCCAAAAAAGGCGAAAAAGAAAAAGGTAGAAAAGGCCGCCAAGATCATAAAGCGGCCCGAAGAGGGTCCTTTGAAAGATATCCTGGCAAAGAAAGTGGAAAAGAAGGTGCCTTCCGCAAAAAAACAAATGCCTTCGATATCTAAGTCAGCACCACAGAAGTTTGAAAAGGTCGAAAAAGTGGAAGCTGAGCCTGAAAAGGTGAAACCGAAAGCTGGAAAAAAGAAAAAGTATAAGAAACAGAAAGAATCTCAAGATGCCATACCTAAAGGCACTTTCCGTCGCATTAAGAAAGAGATATACGAAAAGGCCGATCTTTATGGGGGGCGTGGCCCGAGGCGCAAGGGAAAGAAGGGAGGAAAGTCTACCAAAGATGTTGGCAAGAATCTTAAACATACCGAAATTACGGTTCCAAAGGCCATCAAAAGGAGGATCAGGATTCAGGAAAGTGTTACGGTTGCTGATTTGGCCAAGGCAATGGGCATTAAGGCGGCGGAGCTGATCAAGAGAGTGATAGCTTTTGGAGCCACTTTTAGCATTAACCAGGCTATGGATTTTGAGACTGCGTCTGTTGTGGCAGATGACCTGGGCTATGAACTGGAACTGGATAGTTTTGAGGAGGAGCGTCTCATCTCCGAGACTGCGGATAAGCCAGAAGATCTGGAGCCGAGACCGCCGGTCGTGACCATTATGGGGCACGTGGATCATGGGAAGACCTCTTTACTCGATTATATAAGACAATCCAACATTATCGCTAAAGAATCGGGCGGTATTACACAGCATATAGGGGCCTACTATGTCCAGACTGAAGGAGGAGATGTCGTTTTTTTAGACACTCCCGGCCATGAGGCATTTACGGCCATGCGGGCAAGGGGGTCGGAGGTTACGGACCTTATTGTACTGGTTGTGGCAGCGGACGATGGGGTGATGCCACAGACAAAGGAGGCGGTTAATCACGGCCGTGCGGCCAATATCCCCATTGTCGTGGCAGTTAACAAGATGGACAAGGCAGAAGCCGATCCTGAAAAGGTTAAAAGGGAATTAGCCGAGCTGGACCTTGCCCCTGAAGATTGGGGTGGCGAGACCATTTTCGGACATATTTCTGCCAAAACAGGGGAAGGTGTCGATGATTTGTTGGGCCTTATCTTGCTTCAGTCCGAAGTGCTTGAACTCCAAGCTAATCCCAATAAGCCTGCAAGGGGGACTGTCATTGAGGCCAGACTGGACAAGAGCAAAGGCCCCGTGGCAACGGTCCTTATCAAGACGGGAACCTTGACTAAAGGTGTCTATTTCGTTTGCGGCGAATGTTACGGACGTGTGAGGGCCATGAGTGATCACCGGGGAAGGAAAATGAAATCTGCCGGTCCCTCCCTGCCCGTTGAAATATACGGAATATCGGGCGTTCCCATGGCAGGTGATAAATTCATAGCTGTGGAGGATGAAAAGACCGCAAAACAGGTGATTGAATATCGCAAGGCCAAGAGCAGAAAGCAGGAAGTCGTCAAAAGAGGCCTGGTCAGTCTCGATGATCTTTATGAAAGGATAAAGGAAGGCGATATAAAGGAACTCAATATAGTCCTCAAGGCGGATGTGCAGGGCTCACTTGAAGCGCTTTCGGAATCACTGGCAAAGCAAAGCACGGATGAGGTCAAACTGCAAATCATTCATTCGGCCACTGGTGCCATTGCGGAGTCGGATATCATGCTGGCTTCGGCATCAGCCGCTATTATTATCGGTTTCAATGTGCGAGCAAATCCGCGCGTTTCCGAGATAGCGAAAAAAGAGAATGTGGACATTAGATACTACGATGTCATCTACAATGTGATCAATGATATCCGCCTGGCTATGACCGGTCTCCTGGAACCTGTCTATAAAGAGCATATCATCGGCCGTGTTGACATCAAAGAGATATTTCACGTCACAAAAGTTGGTTCCGTTGCCGGCTGTATTGTCACGGACGGTCACGTTGAGAGGAATGCTAATGTGAGACTCCTGCGTGACGATGTGGTTGTTTTTGATGGCAAGATCGCATCTCTAAGGCGCTTTAAGGAAGACGCAAAGGAGGTCCAGTCAGGATATGAATGTGGTATCGGCCTGGAAAATTATCAGGATGTCAAACCGGGCGATGTGTTCGAAGTCTATGA
>JAFDAP010000227.1 GCA_019313765.1 Deltaproteobacteria bacterium
CAGCCTCCTATATACGGCAAATACACGTCCCATGTATTTTCAAGTGAGAAGCGAATAAGACTCATGAGTTTATTCGATCCCTATAAAAACTGTCGTCTTTGCCCGCGTGCCTGCGGCGTAAACAGGCTCGTTAGCAGTAAAACGGGTCGGTCGGGATTTTGCGGAGAAGCATCCCAAATCAGGGTGGCCTATGTGGGGCCTCATTTTGGAGAAGAACCTCCAATTACCGGCAACAAGGGTTCCGGAGGGGTCTTTTTTTCGGGATGCTCTCTCAAGTGTTCATACTGCCAGAATCATCAGATTTCCCATCATGGTCTGGGTAGGATAATGAGTTTGGAAAAACTGTTGGAAAAAGTGGAATACATGATACTAAAGGAGCGCGTTCACAATATCAATTTCGTGACCCCGGACCACTTTTTCCCCCACGTCTTTGATCTTGTCACCCTCTTGAGAGAAAAGGGCCTTGATCTGCCCATAGTCTTAAACCTTTCCGGTTACCAGTCCGTTGAAACGTTAAAGGCCGCAGCGGATTACGCCAGTATTTACCTTCCCGACTTCAAGTATTCGGATTCATTTCTGGCAGGAAGGCTTTCAAAATGCCCGGATTATCCGGGAGCGGCACTCGAGGCGATCGCGGAAATGGTATTGCAAAAAGGCTTTCTTGACGCCTGTCATACCGGGACGTTTACGGCCAAAAGGGGTGTCCTGGTCAGACACTTGATATTGCCCGGAAAAGTGGAAAATTCAATAAACGCCTTGACAAGCCTTTTTGTGGAGTTTGGCAAAGGATTGCCGTTGAGCCTCATGTCCCAGTACCATCCCGCGGTTTACCAGAAAGATGAGGATCTGAACCGGTTCGTCTCAGAAGAAGAGTTTGACAGGGTCTATTCCCATGCCATTGAGCTTGGATTTGAACATCTTTTTGTCCAGTTCCCGAATAAGGATCCCGGGTTTCGGCCTCAAAGGTCGTCATTTTTCCCCGATTTTCGGCAGCCTGATCCTTTCAAGCTATAAGATCACTTTGCGATTTTATGAAAGGTCATGTTTCCTGGAGATTATACTTGGCTATCAGCCTGGATAGATAGGTCCTTTGAATGTCCATGCTTTTTGCCGCCTTGCTTCTGTTGCCCCCGGTATGTTTCAGGTTTACGGCAATAAATTCCTTTTTAAACTTGTCAATGGCTTCCTTGAGCGTCAAACCCGCCTCCATAGCCGTATAACTTGCTTTTGGCCCGGAAATGGGCAGGTCCTCCGGCAGGATCTCATGATGATTACCCATTACAACAGCCCGCTCCAAGGCGTTCCCCAATTCTCTCACATTTACCGGGCCATTCATATTCGAGGATCTTCTCCATGGCATTTTCTGAAATCGTCAAACGCGGAAGACCCCTTTCTTTTTCAAAAATGTCTAAGAAATGACGGGCAAGGAGGGGAATATCCTCTTTTCTTTCTCGCAGGGGGGGCATATGGAGTTGAACCACATTCAGGCGGTAAAAAAGGTCTTCTCGAAAATTTCCTTCTCTGATTTCCCGGTCAATGTCCTTGTTTGTGGCTGAGATGACCCTGACATCCACTGAAATCGGGACATTACCTCCAACCCTGTAAAAAAGACCCTCTTGCAGCACCCTCAGCAGCTTTGCCTGCATTCCGGGGGACATTTCTCCTATTTCATCCATGAAAAGTGTCCCGCCGTCAGCAAGTTCAAACTTTCCGATTTTGCGGTCCGTGGCACCTGTAAAGGCCCCCTTTTCGTAACCGAACAGCTCGGCTTCAAGCAGGGTTTCAGTCAAAGCAGCACAATTCAGCACAATCATTGGACTGTGTTTCCTGGGTCCGGCCCGGTGGACCAACCTGGCTAAGAGTTCCTTACCCGTCCCGCTCTCTCCGAGGATCAGGGTGCTTGTCTTTGAGTTGGCCACCTTGAACGCATCAGACACGACCTTCTCCAGGCTTTTGCTCTCTCCGATGATCTGGTATTTGTTTCCGATCTCTTCTTTAAGATCTCTGTTTTCCCTTTTGAACTGGTCAATTTTCTGTGCATTGCAGATCGCCATAGAGGCCAAATCCGCGAACACGGTCAACATCTTCATGTCCTCATTCTGAATGGGACTCCCGTCTTCCTTGTCTATGATCTCAACGACCCCGATGATTTCACTTCCCGCCTTCATGGGCACACAGGCAATAGAACGCGTCTCAAAACCTATGGATTCGCTGATTTGCTTGTACCATCTGGGGTCCTTACGCACGTCGGGGATAAGAAGAGGTTCTCCGTTTTCAGCCACAAAACCGGCGATTCCCTGGCCCACATTAATTTCATACTTCCTGACTTCCTCGCCTTTTTCTCCCGTGGCTACCTTAAAGTAGAGCTTCCTGGTCTTCCGGTCCAATAACAAGAGGGAACTGGCCTTTGCCTTCATAATTCCGGTGGCCGTGTCTATGATGAGTTCTAAGAGTCGATCTAAATCAAGCACCAAAGAGACCCATGTGGTGATTTCCCTCATGCAGGCTATTGGTGATTCAGAGTCTGTTGATATTCCGTTCATCTTTTTTCCTCCGAATGCCGGGGCATCGTTAATCTTGATGGACTCGTAAAAAGTCTCGTTTTGTTGTCATTTCGAGCCCCGCAATGCGGGATAAACTGCGCGAGAAATCTTTCAAGTGTAACTATTTGAATAAATAAGATTTCTCCCTTCGGTCGAAATGACAGTTTCGGACATTCTGACTTTTTACGAGACCATCAATCTTTAGTGTCAAATATACCAAAGAATTACATAAATGTATACTTTTTTATCCACATCCAATGGACTTTGATCCGCATTTTTTAATGAGAAACCGTATTACAAACTGCATACCTGTATAGAATTTTGCAATTTTGTATCCAATTTCATACGGAACCACTGGACAGGAATTCCTGGGTTTACAGCAGCAACTTCTGATTTTCTTCGATAAATCAATGGGTTTCACGTTTTCTTGGTGGATTACTCAATCAGGCACGCCTTTTGCTTAGTATATGAAGGTCAGAGCAAGGAAATGTTTGTGCGGGACTTCATGCAAAAGGCTTTTTTTGATTGGTGGCCACAATGTTTGAGCAAGAACAGATAAGGTCTCTGGTAAAAGAGGCGCAGCTTTATCAAAATAAAATCGCAAAGCGATTTTGTAACTTGCCTCATCTCTATTAGTGACTGAGATGGCTTAGAGGGGTTTATTATGGACACGAAACCCAAATTTTTAGGAGGCCTGCATTTTATCAACCTGCCGGACATCTTCCAGATACTCGGCGGGAACCGGGCCACCGGAATCCTGCAACTTACGACCCAATATGCCCCGGCACAAGGCCGGATATATTTTGTGGAAGGCGACCCGGTCAATGCATCCATGGGTCCTTTGCATGGTAAGGATGCAATATACGCCCTTTTTGGTTGGACTGAAGGAGAGTTCGAATTTCATGAAGGGAATGTCCAGGTAGGACGTGTGATCAAAAACAGCCGAATGCAGATTATTCTCGATGCACTCAGGATGTTGGACGACGGAATGATCGAAAAGGTAGGACCGTCCGATTCCCATGCGCCCAACGTAATTCTTTGCGGACTGGAGGATGACAAAGGCAGACGATTGTCCGTGAACAAAGGACCCTTGATAGACTACACATATGTCCTTGCTGAAGAACGTTTCCGTGACGGCGAGATAATCGTCAAAGAGGGGAGCCACGGCAACTGGATCTGGGTTATACTGGAAGGCACGGTCAACATAACAAGGGAAACGTCCAAAGGCCCTGTGCCGTTAGCCAGGCTCGGACAGGGATGTTTTATCGGAACTCTCGTATCGTTGTTGCACGGGGATAACACCCGCACTGCGACTGTAACGGCCTTGGGTGAAGTCCAACTAGGACTTCTGGATACACAGCGTCTTTCCGGGGAGTACGCCTCTCTGTCGTCAGACTTTAGAAATCTCATTTTCAGCCTGGCCGGGAGATTGGAAAAGATTACGGACAGCACGGTGAACATGTTCCTGAAAAGTTGCAATACCGATGGCTTGACTAAGGGAAAGCAGGTTATTGTAGAAAAAGGATCTTCAAAGGAGGAGATTTTCACCATAATCGAGGGTGAGACTTATGTAATCGGAAAGACCCCTAAGGGGGATCTGCCGCTCTTCGCTCTTCAGAAAAATGATGTTTTCGGATATGTGCCGTTTATGGATTTTGGCCACGAACCCCGCAGTGCGGAGGTGCTGGCATCACAGGACCTGAAGGTAGATAAAATGGACCCGGAAAAACTTCGACAGGAGTTTAATCAGCTTTCAGGGACATTTAAAAACCTGATTTTTGACCTCGGGACCT
>JAFDAP010000228.1 GCA_019313765.1 Deltaproteobacteria bacterium
TACGGGGTATCATGAACAATAAAGATCTGATACTGGCCATTGATAACGGAACGCAGAGCCTTAAGGCCCTGGTCTTTGACCTTGAGGGCAGACTTCTGACAAAGGAGCAGGTGCGGTTTAAACCCTACTACTCCAAGAATCCCGGGTGGGCGGAACAGGATCCTGAGGTTTTCTGGCAGGCCCTGTGTTCGGCATGCCAGGGACTGTGGAAAAGCGGGAAGGTGGAAAAGGGGCGCATTGCGGGCGTAACACTTACTACCCAGAGGGGGACCGTCATCAATGTGGACAGGGACGGCAGGCCCCTTCGGCCGGCCATTCTCTGGCTGGACCAGCGCAAGACCCATGGCCTGAAACCGGTGGGAGGGGCATGGGGACTACTCTTTAACATAACCCGTTTGATGGGTACTATTTCCTATTTTCAGGCAGAGGCCGAGGCAAACTGGCTTTATACGTATCAGCCGGAAATGTGGGATAACACCCATAAGTATTTGCTGCTTTCTGGTTACCTGACACACAAGCTGACCGGTGAATTCGTTGATTCCATCGGGTGCCAGGTGGGATATATCCCTTTTGACTATAAACATTTGCGCTGGGCCCCTGACTGGGATTGGAAATGGCGTTGTCTGCCCGTTAAACGCGATATGCTTCCCGATTTGATTCCGCCCGGACAGGTCCTCGGTCAGGTTACAAAAAGCGCGGCAGGCGAAACCGGCATTCCCGAGGGCATGCCGATAATTGCCGCAGCAGCGGACAAGGCGTGTGAGGTAATCGGTTCAGGCAGCCTGGATCCGTCCATAGGCTGTCTCAGTTACGGCACCACTGCTACCATCAACGTTACCCATAAAAAATATATTGAACCAATCCCTTTGCTCCCGGCCTATCCCTCGGCGGTTCCGGATCACCATACCGTGGAGGTCCAGGTTTACAGGGGTTTCTGGATGGTAAACTGGTTCAAACACGAGTTCGGCTATCCCGAATGCCAGGAGGCCGCTGAACAGGGTCTGGAGCCGGAGGTCCTTTTTGAAAGGCTCCTGGAAAAGATACCCCCCTGCTCCATGGGACTGGTGCTCCAGCCCTACTGGACACCCGGTCTTAAATCGCCTGGCCCCGAGGCAAAGGGTGCTATTATAGGTTTCGGGGATGTTCACACCCGCGCACATGTTTACAGGTCTATTTTGGAAGGCCTGGCATATGCGCTAAGGGAGGGCAAGGAGCGTATAGAAAAGAGGAGCCGCACGCCGATTACGAGCCTTCGCGTGTCGGGCGGGGGGTCACAGAGCAACAATGCACTTCAGTTGACAGCAGATGTGTTCGGAATGCCCACGGCCAGGCCGCACCTTTATGAGACCTCCGGGCTCGGTGCGGCCATAGATGCGGCGGTAGGGCTCGGGCTTCACGAGAATTTTGAATCAGCGGTCAAGGAAATGACCCGTGTGGGAGAGGTCTTTGAGCCGGACCAAAAAAACCACGGGCTTTACGATGCGCTTTACCATGAAGTGTACAAGAAGATGTACAAACACCTGAAGCCGTTATACGAAAAGATCAGGGAAATCACCGGATATCCGAAGTGATATAACCCCAATTTTACAATTCCCGCCCCGATTATTTACTCCCGTCCGTGTTTCGCCTGGAGGTAACCAGAGGGTCCTAATACCGTGTCTCATAATTTCTGTCCCTGATTTTGGCAATTTATCATGTCCTCAAATCACAGGAACAACCTTAAAAAACCCGAATATCGAATATCGAAATTCGAAACAATATCGAAATGCGAATTTTCAAAAGTCTAAACAAAAGCATCATGATACGATCATTTTTCGTTTTGGCCATTGATATTTTTGACATTTCCGTGTTATGGTGTTAAAATGTATTTACATACCATATAAAGGAGGCAAAGGAATGCAAGATAAACGGGTAACCATCCGAATACCATTTGAAATATGGAAAGCTCTCAGGGAACTCCAGACTATGGGGAAAATTTCCAGTATCCAGCAGGCGGCCGTCACCGGCATGAACAAGCTTATTGAATCCCTGAAAAGGGGTGAGGAGGACAACCAAAGGGGCGCTGCCAAAAAGCGTGTACTAAACGTTCTGGTAAAGGAAAAACCTCTTGGTAACTGGGAAGATATACACAGGGAAAGGACGGAAGCAGATGCTGACAGGGCTTGATACAGGGTTTTTCTTTGCCCTACAGGAGCAAAATCCGGTTGCGTTCCGTATCTGGGAGGAGCGTGAGACAATAACATCGGTCATTGTTTTGTACGAACTCCAAAGGAAATTTCTGAAAGGGGAATTTAAGGAGTGGCCAACGATCATTTCGGATATATGCGAAGCCGTAAATGTTATGCCGGTTAACAAGGAGACTGCTCTAAAGGCAAGTCACATCGGGCACGGTACCGGCATGCCGGGGCTCGATGCATTAATCCTGAGTTCACTTCTGGTGCCTGATTGCACCGAAATCTATACCACAGATTCACATTTTGAGTTGTATCAGAAAAAGGGGCTCAAAATCGTTAATCTTTATTCATAAATAAAAAAAGTGCCTGTCCCCTTTTTCTCCAACAAATCGTACGGCTGAGAACTGAAAGCTGAACGCTTTATCAATAAGCAAGAGTCAAGAGTAGATCTGACCCCTTTACCAGGCGACTGTTGACCCCCAACGGCAGGTTGTGGGACCTGGTACTCACGGGAAAAGAAGTTGATGATGGACGTGATGAGGTCGTGAAGATTGAAGAGAGACTGACAAAGTGGAAGGTAGTAAAAAAATAGTGGATGAATTCCAATTCCTTCTTGAATTACGCAAATCAGCGTTGTATATTATAGCGTAATGCAAATCTACGTAATGAGGAAAACCAATGAATCCGTTTCATTATGGTCAAATTGTAAAAGAGGAAGACTTCTGTCAGCGGCCGGAATTGGATAAGAAATTGGCCGCCGAAATAAAAAGAGGGCAAAATGTCTATATCCAAGGTGAAAGGCGAACCGGTAAAACGTCGTTGATTTGTGAAACCATTCGCAAATTAAGAAAAACCAGAATGATATATGCGGATTTATTGGAGGTTAAATCATCAGACGACTTTGTGAAAAGGATCGTTACGGCCATTATTGCGATGGAAAACAGCGCGGGATTTGCGGATAAAATATTCCGAAAATTTTCTCACCTAAGGCCGGTTGCATCTGTTGATCCGATAACCGGCTTGCCTACTTTCACGTTGGATTCTTCAGTTGAACTGAAACCTGATTCGATCCATGGTGTAGCAGACTTGATATTGTCTTACCATTCCAAAACCAAACCGATAGTCGTCGTTCTGGATGAATTCCAGGATATTTTAAATTTGGGTGATGCACGCGAAACCTTAGCACTGCTGAGAAGCAAGATCCAGTTTCAATCGGATATCCCCTATATCTTTGCAGGAAGCATCCGCAATAAGTTGGACGGAATTTTTAACGATCCGGAGAGCGCTTTTTTTAAATCAGCCATACCGATCCAGGTCGGGCCGATTGACAAAGACAGATTTCAGAAGTTCATCATCAATAAATTTAGGATCGGTAAAAGGCGGATTACCGCCGATTCGTTGAAAACAGTATTTGCCGTTTGCTTCAATATCCCCGGAGACATCCAGCAACTGTGCGGTGCTTTATGGGATACAACTGCGTATGGGGCCGATATTGCAGACCGGCAGATCCCTATCGCGCTGGAGCAGATATTCGCTCATGAGCTGAAGGGTTATGAAACGATACTTAAAATTGTTAGTAAACAGCAATTAAAACTGCTGATAGGTTTAGCAAGGCTGGGTGGCCGGGCGCCCATGTCGTCCGTTTTTTTGAAAGGCTCGGGAATTCCCCAGGCCTCTTCGGTTCAAAGGGCCCTAAACAGGCTTATGGATCTCAAAATCATATTCTATTATGAAGATGAATACCGGTTTGTGAATCCCTTTTTAAGAGCTTGGCTTCTGTATAAGAAGTTATAGCAACACTGACCTGTTTTTTACCTATGACAGTCGAAATCGGTTTATTTGTGACCGGGAAGAAAAAAGCCTTTGGCCGATTTCTATTGATTTGGTGGATAAATCTCATATTGATTGGAAAGATAGCGAGACGATTCTTAAAGACGTGAATAGAATAGATAGTTAATGAAGTCTTGCATTGTGATTTCAAGTTGGGGCGGCAGTCGCAGGGCAAGTAAAGATTCGGTTATCCCATAGGGTGTTTATTCCCATCTGGAATTGATACAGATAAAAATATAAAAAAAACCTAAAAAAAGTTGAAATAACCTCTGGACACTAACTCTTTT
>JAFDAP010000229.1 GCA_019313765.1 Deltaproteobacteria bacterium
TCTCTTTTCAAAGAGGCGCATTTTTATCTCTACAACGCATCTGCCACGCCCCAAATACCTTAACCAGTCGGCTTCCGACAGGCGGGACAGCCAAACATAATAGGAGCTATCATCTAAGGGGCCTCCGGCTCGTAGAGCCTACGCCTCGGAGAGCTGTCCAGGGCCGAATTGTAAAGAGGACCGCCGTGATTCGAGCCACAGCAAGGTTATGCGCATCTTTGAAAAGAGATCCGCATGCTTCGACGGACGCCGGTCGTTATTCAAGAGATGTCCGTATAAATTCGAGTTCCCCCAAATATTGAGCAGATACGTTTATTTTCCCAAACAGAACCGGCTGAAGATGCTGTCCAATATATCTTCGGTGGCGGTCTCTCCGATTATCTCCCCTAAGGCATCGAGCCCGCTTTTGAGTTCCAGTGCAACAATTTCCATGGGTGCATCTTCCCCTGCGCTGCGGCCTGCGCTTTTGAAAAACCGGGCCGCGTCTGTGAGGGCCTGCCTGTGCCTCAGGTTTGCGGCCGCGTGAGAGGTCGTCATATCCATATCCCCTTCAAGCAGGCATTTCACAATGGCCTTTCTCAGATCATCAAGACCCCGGCCGGTAAGGGCGGATATTTCGACAATGGGAAAGCGCGAAAATCCCTCATTTTCCCCCTCCATTTCCAGTCGATTGGGGAGATCAATCTTGTTGATCACGATCAGTCCCTTTTTCCCGCGAGATTGAGCGATTATATCCAGGTCATCCCGGTTCAACGGGCGGCTTCGGTCAATGACGACCAACAGAAAATCGGCTTCAGCTAATTTTTGTTCGGTCAAATCAACACCGATCTTTTCCACCTCATCCTTCGCCTGTCTGAAGCCGGCCGTATCCATTAATCTTAATGGAAGACCTTCGATGGTTATGGTGGATTCGATTATGTCCCTTGTAGTGCCTGGAACAGAGGTCACAATGGCGCGCTGTTCATTGAGAAGGCGATTGAGAAGGCTTGATTTACCCGCATTGACACGCCCCACGATAACGGTATTTATCCCGTCTACCCAGATCCTTTTCCTGACGTGGGCCTGTATCAGGTTTTCAACCGGTTTAATGAGGTCCTTTTCGATCCGTGTTACGGCATCCTCCCTGGAAATAATGCCGGTTTCCTCTTCGGGAAAATCGATGGCAACTTCTGCATGGGCAAGGATTTCAACGGCCTTTTGCCGCAGGTCTTCGATCTCCTTCCTGAATGAGCCCTGAATCTGCTGGAAGGCCAAATGAAGGCCCTTCTCAGATTGAGAATTTATCAAATCAATTACTGCTTCGGCCTGTGTTAGATCAATCCTGCCATTCAAGAAGGCCCGTAATGTAAATTCTCCGGGCCTGGCCAATCGCGCGCCCTGGTCTAAGATGAGTTTAAGAATCTTAGAAAGAAGCAGATACCCGCTGTGGGAATTGATTTCAATGACGTCTTCCCTGGTATAGGAATGGGGGGCCTTCATAAAGGAGAGCAGCACTTCATCTATCATGTGCCCGGAAAAGGGGTCGTGCAGGTGACCTAAGTAAAGGCGATGGCTTTGAAGGTCCCGGGCAGGCTTTCCGGGCCTGAACAATTTTGTGGCGATTTCATAAGAGCGCAGGCCGCTTATACGTATTATACCGATTCCGGCCGGGCCGACCGGAGTCGCTATGGCGGTGATAGTATCGTTGTCTGAAGGCATATTGCATAGTTCGGGATTGTTATCTCCCGGGCATGATGATTACCTTTTTTAAAAGGCCCTCGCCCCTGCTCCTGGTTTCCAGCCTTTCATCATCCCTGAGGGCCATGTGCACGATCCTCCGTTCATGGGGATTGAGAAGATTCGTGCTCACAGGTTTCCTTGTTTTGTTTGCCTTGTCGCCCATCTTCAAGGCCATCTGGACCAAAAATTCCTTCCTTCTCTGACGATAATTCTCAGAGTCAACAACTACCTGGACACGCTTTTGCAGGGTCTTGTTCACGATCTTGTTCACAATGAACTGCAGGGCATCCAAGGTCCTTCCCTTGCGGCCGATTAAAAGGCCCGATTTATCACCTTCAATGTCGAGAGCAATTGTACCGTCCGTGTTTTGTGCACGCAGGGTCACTCCTTCCATGGGGATGAGGGAAAGGATGTTTTCCAGTGCCTCTCTGGCGATCTCTAAACCATTGTTTTCCACTGCCGGTTTGGGCTCTTCTTTTGTGATGGTGACTTTGACCTTGGCCTTTCTGCCGCCCACTAAGCCGAAGATTCCTGCAGAGCCGGGCTCAAGGATTTCTATTTCCATTTCATCTTCGGAGAGATTGAGTTGGCGGTGGGCATTTTCGATGGCCTCCTCTGTGGTTTTTGCTTCAAATTCAAAAGTTTCCATAATTGTCCTCCAGATGTTATGCGGAGCTTTTGTGTATACGGTATTGCTGGCCAATTGAAAGGATGTTATTGACAAACCAGTAAAGCACCAGCCCGGAAGGAAAGTTGATAAACATAAACGTAAAGATGATCGGCAAAAACATCATGATTTTTGCCTGCATGGGATCGCCGGGTGTCGGTGTCATTTTTTGCTGCAGAAACATGGATGCGCCCATCAACAGGGTGAGCACGGGTATTCCGTAAGGCGGCGACATGAAGGGAATGGTAAAAGGGAAATTGAACAAACGATCCGGCGCCGAGAGGTCATTTATCCAGAGTATAAAAGGCGCGTGTCTCAGTTCAATGGCGTTCCCTAAGATCCTGAAAAGCGCGAAAAAAACCGGGATCTGTATAATCATGGGCAGGCACCCGCCCATGGGGTTTACTTTATAGGTCTTATACAGGGCCATCATTTCCGCATTCAGCTTTTGCTTGTCGTTTTTGTATTTTTCCCTAAGCTTGGCCATGCGGGGTTGGAGTTTCTGCATCTCTTTCATGGATTTATAGCTCTTGTGGGTAAGAGGCCAGAAGAGGATTTTGATCAGGATTGTGAGCAGGATGATGGATACCCCATAGTTATGAATGTGCTGGTTAAAAAAGCGCAAAAGGTACAATAAGGGCTTGCCAATAATGTCCGTCCAACCAAAATTGACGGCCAGGTCGAGTTTTTCTCCAAGATCTTTCAGGATTCCCAGGTCCCTGGGCCCAAAATACAGAGTGTAGTGTGATGAAACCCGTTCGGAAGGGTTCAGGGAAACAGGGGGTGGCAGGTAAGTTCCGTGAAGTACTCCCGAAGGCAAAAGCCTGCCTTTAAACACTCCTTTTGGCTTTTTTTCCGGAATTATTGCCGAAATGAAAAAATCATCCTCATAGGCCATCCAGTCAATCTTGCCCAGCATCTCCTCCGGCTCAGTGGTCTTTTCGATCTCCACTTCCTCGAGTTCATCATTCAGCAAGAGGGCCAGGCCCACATAGGAATAGTAGCTCGTTTTTTCTTTGGGCGGCAGGGACTTAATGTTTGCGACAAAAGTTCCGCTGATCGGATCGGGAGATTGACTGACAACATCAATAACCAGATCGATCCTGTATTGATCCGGATAAAAACGGTAGACATGCTTAATTGAAAGGCCGTTTGAGGTCTCGGAGCGGAAAACCAGATCCTTATGCGGAGATTCAGGTCCAATTCGTATGGTTTGTTGATCCGTCTGATAAACGATCTTTTCTTTTTGATTAGCCGATGGATTATCAAAGTCTATATGAAGGAAATCGCCCATGTCCTTTTTGAGGCTGACAAGTTCGATCAAGGGAGAATCAGGATCAATGGTCTGACGGTATTCTTTTAGTTCAAAGCTCTTTATGGAGGGGCCCACATTGGTAAAGACCGCTCTGTATAAAGGCGTATTAATCTCGATTTCCTTCTCATCCGCCTTCGGGATCACCACCCCTGCCATTTTTCCCGGGACTTCGGAGGGTGCAGGATGGGTTATTCCCGGCGCTTCCGGGGCCCTGGGCATTTCTCCTGACAACTCTTTCTGTGCGGCATCGTCTTTCGTTGGCGCCTGGTCTTGTTTCGGGGCAAAAAAGAAAGACCACCCAACCAGTATGATGAAGCATAAGACAAAGGCAAGTATTGTTCTCTTATCCATATTAATTATCCGGTCTCGATGATTCCGTCTGTCGCTTTGTGTCGTATTTATATGGCCTTTGGCAAGGGACTATTATGCCAGGAACCACATGGGTAGTGTACAATTTATTGTGTAAATTCTGAAGATGTAGAAAAAAGGGCGCTTTTCCTTTAAAAGGGTTTTAACCAAAAAGCCAAAAAGAAAGGAGAAGCACTCATGAAAGTT